>NZ_JBSGUP010000023.1:0-31089 GCF_053607985.1 Streptomyces sp. NPDC055078 | reverse complement strand
ACCCTCGATCCCCGGAGGCACTTACGCATGGGCATCTCCAGACCCGCCCTGATCGCCACCGCCGCGTTCACGGCCGCCGTGCTCCTGGCGCCCGTACCCGCGACCGCTCTGCCCGGTGAGCCGACGCCCCCCGCCGGCCCCGGTCCCGTACGGGAAGAGGGCGCGACCGACTCGGCCCTCTCCAAGGCCCCGCTGTCGGCCACCAGCGATGCGCTGAAACGTCACTCCACGACCCTTCACAAGCCCGGCGGCTACCCCCGGCGGACCGTACTGAAGACGCCGCCCGTCAATGCGGCCGATAAGTCGATCAAACTCGGCCTCACTCCGTACCACTCGATCGCGCCGCGTCTGAACGAGATCCAGAAGCTCGGCAACCGGGTGAGTGTGGAGGTCGCGGGCAGGTCCGCCGGCGGCCACGAGCTGTATCTCGTCACGGTCACCGCGCCGGAGAGCGGCGGCCAGGCACGTGAGCAGGAGCGGATGCGGGAGCGGATCGAGAACTCCCCCGCGTCGGCCGCCCGTGACAAGCGCATCAAGTCCGGCTACAAGACGCCGGTCTTCATCAACAACAACATCCACGGCAATGAGTGGGAGGGCACCGACGCGGCCCTCAGACTCATCGAGGAACTGGCGAAGGCCAAGGACGCCAAGACGGCCGGGCTGCTGGCGAAGAACCGTATCTATCTCAATGTGACGGCCAACCCGGACGGCCGTATCGCCGGCACGCGCCCCAATTCCAACGGCTTCGACCTCAACCGTGACTTCATCACGGCGTCCCAGCCCGAGACCCGGGCGATCCGGCAGATCGCCATCGACAAGCAGCCCGCGGTCATGCTCGATCTGCACGGCTATGTCAACGGCACCCTGATCGAGCCGACGACCCCGCCGCACGGCGAGAACTACGAGTACGACCTCTTCCTGAAGAACGCCTACGCCAACGCGCTCGGCATGGAGAAGGCCGTCAACGGCCTCGGCTACACCCAGGCCAAGGACGGCGTCCTGCCCGCCGAGATCCCCTTCCGGGACCAGGCGGAGGGCTGGGACGACTGGCCGCCCATCTTCACCCCGCAGTACATGCCGTTCCAGGGCGCGGTGGCCTCGCACACCATCGAGTTCCCGATGCGGGTCAACGGCAGCTCGTACGAAACACTGCCGGTGGCGGAACTGCGCAGGCGCTCCGCCATCAACACCGATATCGCGGGCGCGGTGATGCGCTCGACGCTCGACTACACCCAGGCCAACCGCGCCTCGGTGATCGCCGACCAGATCGAGACATTCCGGCGCGGTGCCGCCGGTGAGGCCCAGCGCCCGATCTCGGAGGAGACCGTGCCGGGCGTGCCCGGGATCGGTCCGGAGGACGTCTACACGACGACGTTCCCGCGCGCGTATGTCATTCCGGCGGGCCGGGGGCAGCGCAGCAGCGTCGCGGCGGGCCGGCTGGTGGACCATCTGGTCGCCAATGACGTCAGGGTCGAGCGGGCGGTACTGCCGTTCAAGCTGGCGGGCCGGGCGTATCCGGCGGGTTCGTATGTCGTGGACATGAAGCAGCCCAAGCGCGGTATCGCCAATGTGATCCTGGCCGACGGCCGGGACATCAGCGCCGATGTCTCCGCGATGTACGACATCTCGGGCTGGAGCCTGGGGCTGCTGTGGGGCGCGTCCGTGGAGAAGGTCGCCGGTGGCGATCTGCGGGTCCTGGCCCGCCCGGTCAACGCCGCGTCGCCCACCGGCTCCGTGTCCCCGTACGGGGATCTGCGGCTGCGGCTGGACGACCCCAAGGAGTTCGCGGCGCTGAACTCGCTGCTCGCGCAGGGCGTCCAGGTGCGGCGTACGGCCGATGGCGCGGCGATCGTGCCCCGCTCGGCGCGCAAGGCGGCGGCCGAGGCCGCCGACCGGTTCGGCGTGGTCTTCGCCGGGACGTACGAGCGCGGGGTCGCGCCGCTGGAGCGCACCCGGGTCGCCGCCGCGGTGACGGCCGGTGAGCAGTTCGCGCTGCGCGAGATGGGCTTCGACGTGGTGCCGGTGTCGACCTCGGTCCTCAACGCGGGCTTCGACTGGTCCGGGGCCGATGTGCTGATGGTGTCGACCGGTCTGAACTACGGTGCGCTCACCCCCGCCGCCCGCGACGCCTTCCGGGCGAGCGGGGTCGCGGTGGTCGGCCGTGGCTCGGGCGGCGGCGCGTTCAACACCGCCGCCGGTCTGATCGCGGCGACGGCGGTCGCGGGCAACGGTGACGCCAACGGCGTGGTGCGGGTCGCCAACGCGGGCGGCGCGATCACCGGCGGCGCGGCGGCGCACTCCTTCGTCTACTCCCCGGTGTGGTTCACCGGCCTCGGCTCGGAGGTGCGCGCCGACCAGTCGTACGCCGACGGCAATCCGCTGGTGTCGGGCCACTGGCGGGCGTCCGCCAACGGTACGGGCGGCCCGGCGGACGCGGCGGGCAAGCCGTCGATCGTCAGCGGCACATCGGCGGCGGGCGTGCCGGTGGTGCTGTTCGGTACGGAGCCGCTGTTCCGCGACCACCCGAAGGGCGCGTTCGCCCAGATCGGGCGGGCTCTGCTGAACCGCTGAGCGGGCGGGTCGCCGAGGGCCGTATCCCCGTGTCGTACGGGGGTGCGGCCCTCGGGCGCGGCGGGGTGTCGGTGCGGGCCGTCAGGACTGCCGGGGCGGCGGGCCGTCGGGACTGCCGGGGCGGCGGGGCGTCGGGGCGGTGGGACTGCCGGCACGGCGGGGGCTGCGGGGCTGCGGGAGCCTGCCGGGTCGTGCGGAACGCCCGTCTCCTCCCCTCCCGTTTCCGGCGAACGCGTTGAAGACGGTCGTGAATGATGGAACGATTCCCGGGCCACCGGGTCGCCTGGACACGGGGCCGCCTGGCCACCGGGCCACCGGGTCGCCTGGCCAGGGAAGGAAGCCGCTTCGATGACCGAAGACCACCGTTCCGCGTCCGCGACGTTCGACGCCCTGGGCGCCGACTACGAGCGGGCCTTCGCCGGTTCGGCCACGCATCTCGCCTCGCTGGAGCGGCTGCTGGCCGGGCTCCCGCCGCGCAGCCGGGTCCTGGACGTGGGCAGCGGTACGGGGCGGCCGACCGCGCTGACCCTGGCCGACGCGGGCCATCAGGTGCTGGGGGTCGATGTGTCACCGGTCATGGTGGAACTCGCGACCCGCCAGGTGCCCGGAGCGTCCTTCGAGTGCGCCGACATCCTCGAACGACCGCTGGAGGCGGAGAGCTTCGACGCGGTCTGTGTGTACTTCTCGCTGCTCCAGATGTCCCGCGCCGATCAGTCCCGGCTGCTGCGGCGGCTCGGGCGGGCGCTGGTCCCCGGGGGCAAGCTGGTCGTCGCGACCGTGCCGATCGATGTGGAGGCGGCGAGCGGGGTGTTCATGGGGCAGCGGGTGGAGTTGACGAGCTTTGGCCCCGAGGAGTTCACCGCGCTGGTCAAGGAGTCCGGGTTCTCGATCCGGTGGGAGGGGAGCAGCCTGTTCACTCCGGACCACCCGGCGGCCGTGGCCGAGCCGCAGCTGTTTCTGCACTGCCGCCGGGGCTGAGCCGGCCGGCCGCGCTCAGGCAGGCCGCTCGGCCGGCCAGCCAGCCGGACCGCACCGCCCGCCGGGCCTCATGGGCGGTGACCGCGTGCGGCGGCGTGCCCTGAGTCACTGCTCGCTTGCCCGGGGACCCCGGTCTCCCCAGGGTCCCCGGCGTCACCCGTGTCGCCGGGGCCCGCTGTCCTCCTCGTGTCGGCTGTCTCCCCGGAGTCCGCCCGTTCACGGCACAGGGCGACCAGGACCGCGCCGCCGATCGCCAGCGCCCCGGCGATGACCGCCGCGTGGCTCATGCCCGTACCGAACTCCCGGGCGGTGCCGCCACCGCCGGGCGCGCGTGCCACGACCGCGGCGAAGAGGGCCACTCCCAGTGATGAACCGAGATAGCGCGCCGCGTTGTTCGCCGCCGACCCAACCGAGACCCGGTGCGGCGGAACGCTCCGTACCGCGAGCCCGGCGAGTGCCGCGTTGACCACACCGCTGCCGACCCCCGCCAGCACCAGTCCGGGCACCGGGCGCCACCACGGGGAGCCCGCGGTGATACCGGTCAGGGCGAGCAGACCGAGGCCGCACACCGCCAGTCCCGCCGCTGTCCGCTCCCGGTCGCCGAACCGCCGCCCGAACCGGCGTGCCTGGGGGGCGATCACACAGGACAGGCCGGACCAGAACGCCAGCAAACCGGCGCTCTCCAGCGGGTCGAGACCCAGCACGAGCTGGGCCGCGACGGGGACATGGGTCATCAGTCCGATCACCGCGACCCCGGTCACCAGGGCCCCGATGAGCGAGGCGGCGAACGGAGGGTGCCGCAGCAGCGCCGGTTCCAGGACCGGGTCGCCGACGCGCCTGATGACCACGGCGAACCCGGCGAGCAGCAGCAGCGCGGCGGCCAGCAGGAGCGCCACATGGGGGCGTGCCCAGCCGCCCCGGCCCTCGGTCAGCGCGGCCACCAGCAGCGAGATCCCGGCGCCGAGGGTGAGGGTCCCCACCGGGTCGAAGCGGCGCGGCGGTTCGCCGCGGGACTCCGCCAGGCCCACCGCACCCCAGCAAGCGACCAGCGCGGCGAGGGCCGCGATCACCCAGTACGCCGACCGCCAGCCTGCGGTCTCGGCCAGCAGAGCCGAGAAGACCGGACCGATCGCGATACCGCCGCCCACCATCGCGCCCCACAGCCCGGTGGCGCGCGCCCGCCGGGGGCCCGGCGGCAGGGCGTGGCCCAGCAGGCCGAGACTGGCGGCCAGCAGGGCGGCGCTCGCGACGCCCTGGACGACCCGGCCGGATACGAACACGAGGGTGCCGGGCGCGGTCGCGCACACCACGGACGCCGCTGTCAGCACCACGCCGCCGGTCACCAGCGTCCGCTTGCGGCCGTAGTGGTCGGCGAGCGCGCCCACCGCCATCAGCGAGGCCGCCAGCCCCACGCCGATGCCGCCGAGGATCCAGGTCTGCCCGGACGCGCCGGAACCCAGCTCCAGCACGATGAGGCGCACGGTCGGCACGGGCGCGGTGAAGTTGACGAGCACCAGCAGGGGTGCCGCGCAGCAGACGGCCAGGGTCATCCGGGCGGCTGACGGGCGCGCGCCCCGTTCGGTGGTCACTGCGCCCCCAGAGGTGGGTGTACCGGACACGCGAGACCTTAGCAGTTCATTGAACGAACCATCTAGTTCATTGAATGAACCAGTTCGTTCAATGAACTGCTAGGGTGCCCCGATGGGATTGGGACGCGGCTACGCGGGCCAGGACTGCTCACTGGCCCGCGCACTGGAAGTGACCGGGGAGCGCTGGACACTCCTGGTGCTCCGGGACTGCTTCTACGGAGTACGGCACTTCGGGGACTTCCGCGCCCATCTGGACATCCCGCGCGCCGTCCTCGCGGAACGGCTCAAGACCCTGGTCGCGATGGGAATCGTGGAGCGCCACCCCCATGCCACGGGGGTCGAGGTGGACTATGTCCTGACCGAGCGCGGCCTCGATCTGTGGCCAGCGGTGTTCGCGCTGGCGCGGTGGGGGGAGCGCTGGTTCGCTCCCGAAGGCAGCAGACGGCTCTTCGGCCACGCGGTGTGCGGCACGGACATCGGCGGTGACGGGCGGTGCCCGGCGTGCGACGCCCTGCCCCCGCCCGGCGACCTCGTCGTCCGGCAGGGGCCGGGCGCGGATGCCTCACTGCGTGACGACCGGGTGAGCGTGGGGCTCCGGGCGGGTCCGCACCGGCTGCTCACCGACCTCTTCCCGGAGCCCGCGCACACCCGCTGAGCCGGGCGGCTCCCGGGCCCCGCCCGCCGGACCCGGTCGGGGTCAGCCAGGCCCGGTCGGGGTCAGCCAGGCCCGGTCGGGGTCGGCCGAGCCCGGTCGGGGTCGGCCGGGCCGGCAAGAGGTCAGCCGCCGAGGGACACGAGCATCTTCCCGGTGTTCTCGCCCCGGAGCAGCCCGGCGAACGCGTCGTACCCGTGCTCGATCCCCTCGACGACCGTCTCGCGGTACTTCAGCTCACCCGAAGCGATCCAGCCCGCGACATCGCGGACGAAACGCGGCCGGAGATCGCGGTGGTCGCCGACGAGCATGCCCGTCAGCCGCAGCCGCTTGCCGATGAGCTGAACGAGATTGCGCGGGGCGGGCGTGGGCTCGGTGGTGTTGTAGAGGGAGATCATGCCGCAGATGACGGCGCGGCCATGGACGTTGAAGGAGGAGATGGCGGCTTCCAGATGCTCGCCGCCGACATTGTCGAAGTAGACGTCGATGCCGTCGGGCGCGGCCTCCTTCAACTGGTCCGCGACCGGCCCCTTCTTGTAGTTGAAGGCCGCGCTGAATCCGTACTCCTCGGTCAGCAGCCTGACCTTGTCGTCCGAGCCTGCCGAGCCGATGACGCGTGCGGCCCCCTTGATCCGGGCCAGCTGGCCGGCCTGGCTGCCGACCGCGCCCGCCGCGCCGGAGACGAAGACCGTGTCGCCCGCCCGGAAGGAGGCGACCTCCAGGAGACCGGCGTACGCGGTGAGCCCGGTCATGCCCAGCACACCGAGGTAGGCGGAGAGCGGGGCGAGGGAGGTGTCGACCTTGGCGGCGGAGGCGGCGGACACCTCGGCGTACTCCCGCCAGCCGAGACCGTGCAGCACCTGGTCGCCGACGGCGAAGCCCTCGGCGGCGGAGGCGATGACCTCGCCGACCGCGCCCCCGTCCATGGGGACGTCGAGCCGGAACGGCGGGATGTAGGACGGCACATCGTTCATCCGCCCGCGCATGAAGGGATCGACCGAGAAGTATCGGTTGCGCACGAGGACCTGGCCCTCGCCCGGCTCCCGCACCGGGATCTCCCGCAGGGCGAAGTCCTCCGCCCTCGGCCGGCCATGGGGCCGGGCGACAAGGTGCCACGCACGGTTGGTCGCGGGAAGAGCCGACATGCCTGTTACCTCCCAGGAAGGCTTCACTACCTAAAACAATAATGCGCCTTGATATTTCATGCTGTCAAGTATCGGAGTACGCTGGTCGCCATGGCCCCTTCCCGTACTGACCCGCTGACTCGCGAAGTCGTCGATCTCATCGGCACCGTCGTGGCCCGCTACTACGCGGAGTACGAGCAGGCCGCGGCCCAGCACTCGCTGACCGGCGCGCAGGCCCGGGTGCTGGGGCTGCTCACCCTGGAGCCGCTGCCGATGCGCCGGATAGCCCAGAAGCTCAAGTGCGAGCCGTCGAATGTGACGGGGATCGTGGACCGGCTCGAGCTGCGCGGGCTGGTGGAGCGCCGCCCCGATCCGCACGACCGCAGGGTGAAGCTGGCCGCGCCGACCGAGGAGGGCGCGAGTACGTCGCGGCAGCTCCGGGAGTCGCTGGAGTTCGCGCGCGAGCCGCTGGCCCAACTGTCCGACGAGGAGCGGACGGTGCTGCGGGATCTGCTGAAGCGGATGCTGGGCGAGGACATCGGCTGAACGCCGGCCGAGCGCGCCGACGGCCGGGCATCGGGTCAGCGCCCCGGGCGACCGCGTCGGCCGGGCACCGGATCAGCGCCCCGGTCGTCCGCACGGTCGACGTGGTACGCCGCCCCGGGACGCCCATGGGACGGCCATGGGACGGCCATGGGACGGCCATGGGCCGCCCCCGGGACACCCCGGGCCCCGCCACGGCGGGAGACTCCGGGACCCGGGCTCACCGTGCGGGGCCGCCGGGGCGGGCCTAGCCTGATGGAGGACTGTCGTCCTCGGGGGTGGCAGGAGGTCCCCCGTGAGGTTCTCGCAGATGCGCGGGCGCAGGGCGTGCGTCGCTCTGGCCACGGCCGGGATGCTGCTCGTACCGGCGTCCCCCGGGGTCGCGTACGGAGCCCCCGCCCCGGAAACCGGCGTCACCGCACAGCCCTCCCCGGGCACCACGCCCTCCCCGGACGCGACGGATGCCCCGGACACCCCGGACGCTTCAGACACCTCAGCCACCTCAGACACCGCCTTCCCCGAACTCACCCCCGCCGTCGCCGAACGCCTGGACAAGGCGGTCCGGGACGTCATGCGCGAAGCCGGGGTGCCCGGTGTGACCGTGGGGCTGTGGGCCCCCGGCAAGGGAAGCTATGTCCGCTCCTTCGGTGTCGCCGACAAGGCCACCGGAGCCGCCATGGCACCCGGTCTGTACATGCGGATCGGCAGCGAGACCAAGACCTTCACCGTGACCGCCCTGCTCGAACTCGTCGACCAGGACAAGGTGGGCCTGGACGATCCGATCGGGAAGTACGTCGACGGGGTCCCCAACGGCGACCGGATCACCCTGCGCCAGCTGGCCGGTATGCGCAGCGGACTCTTCAACTACTCCATGGACGAGGGCTTCTTCAAGGCCCTGACATCCGATCCCGAACGGCCCTTCACGCCCCAGGAGTTGCTGGACTACTCCTTCAAGCACCCGGTGCAGTTCGAGCCCGGCGCGGAGTTCGAGTACTGCAACACCAATCTGATCCTCCTGGGGCTGGTCGTGGAGAAGGCGGGCGGCCTGCCGCTGAACGAGTTCATCGCGGAGAACGTCCTGGAGCCCGCCGGACTGTCCCGCACCCTCTTCCCGACCGGCGCCGAGTTCCCCAGCCCGCACGCCCACGGCTATACGAACCAGACCGCGTCCGGCAAGACCGAGGACGCCACGGACTGGGACCCCTCCTGGGGCTGGGCCGCCGGCGCGATGATCTCCGATCTGCAAGATCTGCGCAGCTGGGCCCGGACGCTGGCCACCGGCACCCTGCTGACCCCCGAGACCCAGGCCGAACGGCTCAAGACCGGCCCGACGACCATTCCGGGCGCCGGATACGGACTGGGCATCTTCAATGTCCAGGGCTGGATCGGCCACAACGGCTCACTGCCCGGCTACGAATCCCTGACGGTCTATCTCCCGGAGCCGCGGGCGACGATGGTGGTGCTCCTCAACACGGACATCACCCACGACCAGGCGGAGCCCAGCACACTCTTCGGCAAGGCGATCACCGAGATCGTGACGCCCGATCATGTGTACAACCTGCCGGTCCAGCCGGCCAAGCCGACGACGCCGACCCCCTCGGGGTGAGCCGTGCGGCCGAGCAGTCCGGCGATCCCTCCGGCGATCCCTCCACCTGAGCAATCCGGCTGAGCAATCCGGCTGAGCAATCCGGTTGAGCAATCCGGTTGAGCAATCCGGTTGAGCAATCCGGCTAGATGCACCACCACAGGAAGGGCTCACAGTCCTCGGTGGGGTCCGGATCCGGGGTCGGGGGCTTGGCCGGTGGTGGTGCCGGACGGCTCGTACGCCCGGGTGCCGGCGTCTCGCGCGGCCCGCCGGACGCGCCCGGCGCGCTCGGGCGGTGCGACGACGGCCGCTCCGATACGGAGGGGGTACCCGTCGTGGCGGGCGGCGCGGTGCGCGAGGCACCGGAGCGGCCCGCGGCGGCCGGGGTGCCGCTCCTGGTGACGGAGCGGACCGGTCGGGTGGAGCGGGGTGAGGTCCCCTGCGGCTTCTCCGTCGCCCCGTCCGGGCGCTCGGGCGGCTCGCCCTCCCGGGTGGGCTCCGGGGCGGGGTCCGTCTCGACCCGGGTCGACTCCTTCACCGAGGTGGCGGGACCGTCGTCGCCCGGACCGTCCAGGATCAGTTCGGCGAGGCCCAGCGCACCGGCCGCGACCGCCAGACCGACCGCGGAGATCAGCACCTTGCGGCCACGACGGCGGCGGCGGGCGCGACGGGGCGGGCGCTGGGCCCGCCGGTGGTTCCGGGGCTCGGCCGGCCCGCCGTGGCGTGCGACGAGCAGGTCTTCCGCTAAGGGGCGGGATACGGGCCCGGCGTACGCGTCCGGAGCGTCCGGAGCGTCCGGCACAGATACGGGCCCGGCGTACGCGTCCGGAGGGTCCGGCGCAGGGGACACGTCGGCTGGAGCGGACGCGTCGGGCGCTTCGGGCACGCGGGGCGCGGCCGGGCCGCGCCGTCCCACCTCGGTGGCCGGGGTACCGCAGCCCGCACAGGCAAGGGCTCCGTTGAGATGTCGTCGGCACTGATGGCAATAATCCATGGCGCCCATAAGCTATGGGGCCGACGGGGCCAGAGGTGAACGGCCCTGTGAGGATGTTGTGTACGGCCTTCACCTCACGGGTGAACCCGCTTCATAGAGTTGACGCCCTCTCCGCCGCGCGGCCCGGCAGGATGTCGGACATGACCGCTGCCGAACTCCTCGGACCCCTCGACTTCCAACTCATACTGCTGCGCCGGATGGCCGACTTCCACCCGGACCTGGTGCAGGACGCCCGCCGGGAACTGGGCGCGTCGACCACCCGTATGCGCGAGGCGAACCGCCGCTGGCAGGCGATGGTCCACTCGCGGGGCGCCCGCGGCCCCCTCTCCCGCTACCGCTCGGTCCTCGGTCCCCCCGAGCGCTCCGAACGCCGCCGTATCGGGGACCTGGAGTGCGACGCCCTGCTCTGGCCGGTCCCGCTCTGGCCCGATCTCCGCTTCGAGGTCCTCACCGCGGCGAAGGGCGGCGCGATCTGGAACGCCTGGCTGGTCCGGGCCCCGGGCGCCCCCGCCCCCGGACTGCGTACGGCGGACGACCTCACCCCCTGGTCCTGCACGGTGGACGAGGCGGCGACGGCGTTCGCCCCGGCCATGCCGCTGGAGGGATCGGCGCCCACCCTCTGGGGGCTGTCGCTGACCCTCCCCTCGGGTGACAGCCCCGGTGCCCCGGCCGAGCGGCGCATCGCCGAGTTCTGCTGGGGCCTGTTCCAGCGCGTCCGCTGAGGGCTGGAGCGCGAGAACACCATGGCCGCCGAGGCCCGGATGGGGTAAGGGAGCTGGCGGAGCGTCAGGCGGGTAACCCGACCGGCTCACCCAGCGCGCGCGAGGCCGCGTACGGCCGGACGATTCCCTCATGGACCGTACCCGGGAGGATCGCCGTGACCGTCAGTCTTGAGCAGTTGCGCCGCTGCCATGTAGCCGTCGACCTGGGCGCCGCCCGCACCCGGGTGTTCGTCAAGGGTGCCGGGCTCGTCGTCGACGAGCCGAGCGTCGCCGCCGTGAACACCCGTACCGGCGCGCTCATCGCCGTGGGAGCGCTGGCCGAGAAGATGACGGGCCGCACACCCGACTACATCCGCGTCGCCCGCCCCGTCTCCGGCGGCACCGTCGTGGACATCGAGATGGCGCAGCGCATGCTCCGGCACCTCCTCGGCGAGAAGCTCCGCAGACAGCTCCGCCGCAAGCCCCGGTTGCGCGCCGCCGCCTGCACCCCTCATCTGAGCGATCCGCTCGCCCAGCGCGCCGCCGTCGAGACGCTCGTCGGCCTCGGGGCACGCAGGGTCGAACTGGTGGACACACTGATCGCCGCAGCTGTCGGCTGCGGGCTCCCCGTGGAGCAGCCGACGGCGACCATGATCATGGTGTGCGGTGCGGCGACCACCCAGATCGCGGTGCTCTCGCTCGGTGCGATCGTCACGGCGGTGCGCATCCCCGTCGGCGGCAACGCCATCGACCACGCCGTCATCCAGCATCTGCGCACCCAGCACGAGCTGATGCTGCCGAGTCAGTCGGTACGGCCGCTCCAGCTCGCCCTGCACGGCAACGGCCTCACCTCCCAGGGCCCGGAGTCGACGGAGATCCACGGCCGGGACGTGGCGACCGGTCTGGCGCGTTCCGTCCACGTGGACACCGCCGCCGTACGGAACGCGATCCACACCCCCCTCACCTCGGTCCTCGACGGCATCGGCAAGGTGCTGCGGGACTGCCCGCCCGACCTGGTCGCCGACCTCGCCGACCGGGGGATCATGATGGTCGGCGGCAGCGCGCTGCTCCCGGGGCTCGACCAGATGCTGCGGGACGCGACCGGGATGCCGGTGCAGATCGCCGAGCGCCCCGACATCTGCGCCGTACTGGGCCTCGGTGCGATGCTGGAGGGCAAGATCCAGCCACTTGTCCTCAACCCGCTGGCCGAGGTCGACTAGGTCGCGGGGCCGTAGGAGCGAAGGCCATGGGCGACGGCGGGGCCGGACCGAAGGGGACAGCCGGGCCGAAGGGGGCAGGCGGACCGGAGGGGACGGGCGGGCCGAAGGGGATGGGCGGCGGCGCCCGGCTGCCCATGCTCCTCGAAGCCGTGCTCAGCGTCGGTGCCGAGCTGGAGCTGCCGACCACCCTCCAGCACATCGTCGACACCGCGACCGAACTGGCCGGTGCCCGCTACGGCGCGCTAGGCGTCGTGGACCCCGAGCGCGCGGTGGTCACCGAGCTGTACACCGCCGGTCTCAGCGATGCGGAGCGGGAGCGGATCGGGCGGCTGCCGAGCGGGGAGAGCGGGCTCGTCGGTGTGCTGATCCAGCATCCGCAGCCGCTGCTGATCAACGATGTCACCACCGACCCCCGGGCCTCGGGTGTGCCCGAGGGGCACCCGGAGATGCGCTCGTTCCTCGGCGTCCCGGTCCGGGTGCACACCGAGGTGTTCGGCAATCTCTATCTGTCCGAGAAGCGCGGCGGCCCCTTCACCGAGGAGGACCTCGCGCTGCTGCGCGTGCTGGCCTCGCAGGCGGGTATCGCGATCGGCAACGCCCGGCTGTACGAGACGGCCCGCCAGCGGGAGCGCTGGATCGAGGGCGCGGCGGCCGTGACAACCGCGCTGCTCACCGGCGAGAGCGCGGAGGACGCGCTGATGACGGTCGCCGAGCAGGCCCGTATCCTCGCCGACGCCTCGGCGGGGGTGGTGCTCCAGCCCACCGATGACGGCGGGATGGAGATCGTCGCCGCCTCCACGGTGGACGACCCGGGCGACATCGTCGGTACGACCATCGCGCCCGGCTCCCCCGTCCTCGTCCAGTTGCTCGGCGGCGAGCCGGTCTTCATCGACGACTCGGCGACCGATCCCCGGATGACGACGCATGTACGGACCCGGTTCGGGCCCTCGATGATGCTGCCGCTCCAGAGCGGCGGCCGGCTGATCGGCACCCTCGCCCTGCCCAGGGCACGCGGTGGCCGCCCCTATACGGCCGTCGAACGGCTGCTGGCCTCGCAGTTCGCCTCACAGGCCGCGCTGGCGCTGGTGCTGGCGGACTCCCAGCACAACCGGGAGCAGCTCGCGGTCTACGAGGACCGGGACCGGATCGCCCGCGATCTGCACGATCTCGTCGTCCAGCGGCTGTTCGCGACGGAGATGATGCTGGAGTCGACCCGCAAACGCGCCGCGGCCGGTGAGGCGGACGAGCTGCTGGGCCGGGCGGTGGACGAGCTGGACTCCACGATCCAGGAGGTAAGGACCGCGATCTTCGCGCTCCAGCAGCCGCCCGCGGAGGCTCCGACGAGTTTCCGGGGCCGGGTGCTGCGGGAGACGGCGGGGGCGTCGGCACTGCTCGGCTTCCGGCCGTCGGTACGTTTCCGGGGCGCGGTCGACGCGCTCGTACGGGAGCCCGCCGATGAGCGGCTGCTGGCCGCCCTTCGCGGGGCGCTGGCCGCGGCGCACCGGCGGCCGGGGGTGAGCGCGGTCGAGGTGGATGTGGACGCCACGGCGCGGCTGTCCGACGGCCGGGCGGGCGTACGGCTCCAGGTCACCGACGACGGCCGCCGCGACGACGGCGCGCGCGGCACGACGGTCACCTGGCAGGCCCCGCGCTGAACCGTGCCGCCCGGGAGGCCCGGACGCTGAACCGTGCCGCCGGGGAGGCCCGGACGCTGACCCGTACCGCCGGGGAGGCCCGGACACTGATCCGTACGGACCAGTTCAGCGCGCCCGGGGACCCGGACGGCTCTTGACTTGGCGGGTGGACACCGTCGCGAAGCCCTCCCCCGCCGCGTACCGGAATCTCGTCGTGGCGACGGTCGGGTTCACGCTCACCTTCTGGGCCTGGAATCTGATCTCCCCGCTGGGCAGCGCGTACAAGGACCGGCTCGGGCTGAGTTCGTTCGAGCAGTCGCTGCTCGTCGCCGTCCCGGTGATCGTCGGCTCGCTCGGGCGGGTCCCGGTCGGCGCGCTCACCGACAAATACGGCGCGAAGCTGATGTTCCCGCTGGTCTCGGCGCTGACCATCGTGCCCGTACTGCTGCTGATCCCGGCGAAGGATTCGTACGGTCTGATGCTGGTGGTCGGCTTTCTGCTCGGGCTCGGCGGTACGACGTTCGCGATCGGGGTGCCGCTGGTCAACTCGTGGTTCCCGCCCGCCCGGCGGGGATTCGCGATCGGGGTGTTCGGCATGGGCATGGGCGGTGTGGCGCTCTCCGGCTACTTCACCCCGCGGATCGCGAAACACGGGGAGGACCTGCCGTTCACGGTGGTCGCGATCGCCCTCGCCGTCTTCGCCGCGCTGGCCGCCGTACTGATCACCGACCGGCCCGACCGCACCGTCCCGACCGCATCCCTGGCGAGCAGACTGGGCGGGGCCGGACGGCTGCGGGTGACCTGGGAGCTGTCGGCGCTGTACGCGATCGGGTTCGGCGGGATCGTGGCGTTCGGGGTCTATCTGCCGACGTATCTGAAGACCTGGTACGACCTCGACCCGACGGACGCGGGGACGAAGGCGGCGGGATTCGCCCTGGTGACGGTGGTCTTCCGCCCGTTCGGCGGCTGGCTTTCGGACCGGGTCCACCCGGCGCTGGTCACCTCCACCGCACTGGGCCTGGTGGCGCTGATGGCGATCGTCCAGGCGTTCGACCCGCCGCTGGACCCCGGGGGCACCGTCACCCTGCTGTGCATGGCCGGTGGCCTCGGCACGGCGAGCGGCAGCGTCTTCGCCCTGGTCGCCCAGGTGACCCCGCAGCCGAAAGTCGGCAGTGTGACGGGCATCGTGGGCGCGGTGGGCGGCCTCGGCGGGTTTGTGCCACCGCTGGTGATGGGCGCGATCTACAGCGCGAAGGGGTCGTACTCCATCGGGTTCATGCTGCTGTCGGACCTGGCGCTGGCTGGATGTGTGTACGCGTACGGGCGGATGCGCAACGTCCGGCCGGCGGAGCCGGATGGCCGGGGCTGAGCCGTCGTCGAGGGGCGGGATCGGGAGGTGGCGGGGTTCGGAATCGCGGGACGGAAGGGGCAAGGGGAAAGAGGAGGGGCGAAGGGAGGGCGCGGAGGGAGGGCAAGAGGGAGAGACAGGGCGGGGGACAATGGGGTGCCGGCCGGGCCGGTGCTTCCTGGACGATCCGATGGAGGACGACGAGTGAGTGACCTCTTCCCCGCGCTGCACACCGGCTCGGACCGGCCCGCCCTGCGCTTCGGGGAGCGCGGACTGACCTATGGGGAGCTGGCGGGAGCGGCGGGGGCGCTGGCCGTACGGATCGGCGGGGCCTCGCGGGTCGCGCTGTGGGCCACCCCCACGCTGGAGACCGCGGTGGGCGCGGTGGCCGCGCTGCTCGCCGGGGTGCCGGTGGTGCCCCTCAACCCGAAGACCGGGGAGCGCGAGCTGGCGCACATCCTCACGGACAGCGCGCCCGCGGCCGTCCTGGCCGGGCCGGGCGACGAACTGCCCGGCGCGCTGGAGAAGGTGGAGCGGGTCGACATCCCGGTGACGGGCGTCGCGGGCCCGCTGCCCGGGGACCCCGGGCCGCTCGCTCCCGCGCTGATCGTCTACACCTCGGGCACGACCGGGCCGCCCAAGGGAGCCGTACTGCCCCGGCGCGCGGTCGCCGCCACCCTCGACGCCCTGGAGGACGCCTGGGCGTGGACCGCCGACGACGTCCTGGTGCACGGGCTGCCGCTGTTCCATGTGCACGGGCTGATCCTCGGCGTGCTCGGGCCGCTGCGCCGGGGCGGTGAGGTGCGGCACCTCGGGCGGTTCTCGGTGGCGGGTGTGACCCGGGAGCTGGCGGGCGGCGGCACCATGCTCTTCGGAGTGCCGACGATGTACCACCGGCTGGCCGAAGCCCTCGACGGCGAAGGCCGGGAGGCCCTTGCGGGCGCCGGCGATGACGAAGACCGGGAACCCCTTGAAGGCTCCGGCAACGCCGAAGGCAGGGGGCCGGACCACGGGCTGACCCGGGCCCTCGCGGGGGCTCGGCTGCTGGTGTCGGGGTCGGCCGCACTGCCCGTCCATGACCATGAGCGCATCGCGGCGGCTACCGGCCGGCGGGTGATCGAGCGATACGGCATGACCGAGACGCTGATGAACACGAGCGTACGGGCCGACGGGGTGCCCCGCCCGGGGTCCGTCGGGGTACCGCTGCGCGGGGTGGAACTGCGGCTCGTCGACGAGGACGGCTCCGGGATCACCGCGCACGACGGCGAGACCATCGGCGAGATCCAGGTGCGCGGCGAGAATCTGTTCACCGAGTATCTGAACCGGCCGGACGCCACGGCCGCGGCCTTCGACCAGGGCTGGTTCCGCACGGGCGACATGGCCGTCCGCGACCCGGACGGTTCGGTCCGGATCGTCGGCCGCAAGGCCACCGATCTCATCAAGTGCGGTGGCTACAAGATCGGGGCGGGCGAGATCGAGAACGCGCTCCTGGAGCATCCGGGCGTCCGTGAGGCGGCGGTGACCGGTGAGCCTGACCCGGACCTGGGCGAGCGCGTGGTCGCCTGGATCGTCCCGGCGGACGCGGGGGCCCCGCCATCGGCGGAGGCCCTGACGGCCCATGTCGCCGCCCAACTGGCTCCCCACAAGCGCCCCCGCACCATCCACTTCCTCGAAGCGCTCCCCCGTAACGACATGGGCAAAATCCTCAAACGCGCCCTCTCGGCCATGTCCTGAACCCGCCCGCGCACCCGCCTCGGCTCACGGCTTCGGCGCCAGCGCGTCGTATCTGGCGAACCCCCGCCACCGCAGCGCCAGCAGCGACACCGCGACCACGCACGCCACCCCGCCCCCCGTCACGGCGATCATCGGTGAGGTCAGATCGGCGACGCTGCCCGCGAGGAAGTCCCCCAGCCGGGGCCCGCCGGCGACCACCACGATGAACACGCCCTGGAGCCGGCCGCGCATCTCGTCGGGGACGGCCGCCTGGAGCATGGTGCTCCGGTAGACCATGGAGACCGTGTCCGCGAACCCGGCGAGGGCCAGGAACAGCAGCCCGAGCCAGAGTTCGCGGGTGAGGCCGAAGACCGCGATGGCGGTTCCCCAGGACCCCACCGCGAGCAGTATGGCGAGCCCGTGCCGCCGGATCCGGCTCAGCCAGCCGGAGAACACGCCGCCGAGGAGGGCACCGAGCGCGGGGGCGGCGACCAGCAGGCCGGTGGTGGTGGCGTCGCCGTCGTACCAGAGGACCGCGATCGCGGGGAACAGTGCGCGAGGGTGCGCGAGGATCATGGCGCAGAAGTCCGTGAAGAAGGTCATCCGCAGGTTCGGCCGCGTCGCCAGAAAGCGCAGTCCGTCCCGTACGGAAGCCCTTGTCGCCCCCTCCGCCCCGTCGGCCCCCTCGGCTCCCTCGACCCTTCCGACTTGCCCGGCTTCCCCGGCTCCCTCGGCTCCGTCCGCTCCGTCCGCTCCGTCCGCTGCTTCCGCTGCTTCCGCGCCCTTGCGGCCCGCCCGCTCCGGCAGCATCGACGGCAGTCGCCACATCGCGTACAGGGACGCGGTGAAGGCGAGCACATCGAGGCTGTACGCGGCCTCGTACCCCGCGAATCCGACGATCAGCCCGCCGAGCATCGGACCGATGAGCGTCCCGGACGTATTGGTCATCGAGCCGAGCGCGTTGGCGGCCGGGAGCTGCTCGGGCGGGAGCAGCCTCGGGATCATCGCGCTGCGGGCCGGGGAGTTGACGGCCGCGCAGACCGCCTGGAGGGCGACCACGGCGTACAGGAAGAGCACATCGTGGAAGTCCGCGAACGCGGCGACGGCGAGGGCCACGGACAGGACGGCCGATCCGCTCGCGCTGACGAGACCGACCCGGCGCCGGTCCATGGTGTCGGCGATGGCTCCGCCGTACAGCCCGAAGGCGACCAGCGGCACGAGGGAGCAGAGCCCGACGAGCCCCACGGCGAAGGTCGAGCGGGTGATGTCGTACACCTGGAGCGAGATGGCGAGGGTGGTCATCCCGTGCCCGATCCAGGAGATGGTGTTGCCCAGCCACAGCCTCCGGAAGTCGGCTGAGCTGCGCAGCGGGGTGAGGTCGGCGAGTATCCGGGGGCGGGCGGAACCGGGGGGCGGCATGGGCGAAGTATATGGGTGCCTCAGGCACCCATATTGGCACCTCACCCCAAGGTGTACGAATTATGTTCGATTCTCGGGTTCGGCGCGCGCGGTCCCCCAGGAGCCCCTAGCGTGAAGAGCGAAAGTACGTTCGAGTGAACGTGCGGGACAGCCTTCGAGGCGACGTGCGAGGAAAGGCGGTGGCCCCATGGCCGTACGACCGGAGGGAACACCCTGCTGGACGGACGCGATGTTCCCCGACATCGAGGCCGCCAAGAGTTTCTACGGTGAGGTGCTGGGCTGGACGTTCGGCGAGAGCGCCGAGGAGTTCGGCGGCTACACCCAGGCGTACCGGGACGGCAAAGCGGTGGCCGCCGTCTTTCCGCAGCTGCCGGACGCGGACGGTGGACCGGCCGCCTGGAACCTCTACTTCGCCACCCCCGACGCGGAGGCGACGGCCGCGAGAATCCGGGAGAACGGCGGCACACTGGCGACGGAGCCCATGACCGTCGGCGACTTCGGCACCATGGTCACGGCCCAGGACCCCACCGGGATGTTCTTCAGCGCGTGGCAGGCGCACAACCACGAGGGCTTCGAGAAGACCGGTGAGCCGGGGGCGTACGCCTGGGCCGATCTCTGCACTCGCGAGCCGGCGCGGACGGATTCCTTCTTCACCGCCGTCTTTCCCTACCGGGTGCGTCGGATGGCGGTCGAGGGCGTCGACTTCCAGCTGTGGAACGTCGGCGACGACCCGGTGGCGGGCCGGCTGCGGATGACGGACGAGTTCCCGCCCGACGTCCCGTCGTTCGTCAATGTGCACTTCTCGGTGGCGGACACCGATGACGCCGTCGCCACCGTCGAAAAACTGGGCGGGCGGCTGCTGCAGGGGCCGATGGACAGCCCGTTCGGCCGGTTCGCGACGGTGTCGGACCAGCAGGGCGCCGTGTTCACGGTCATCGATCTGACCCGGCTGGAGGGTGAGGTCCCGCCGCTGATCTGACGCTGATCCGCCGCCGCTTGTCCGACGCCGAGCTGCCGATCCGCCGCTGATCCGACGCCGACCCACTGATCCGCCGCTGATCCGACGCCGATCCGACTAGCGCCAGGGGAGCGTGCCGACTGATTCGGCGAGGGCCAGTTCCAGGATCCCGGCGAGCCGTGCCGTGTCGATCCGTTCGAGGGGGATCAGCCGCAGCGGGGAGCGTACGGGCGAGTCGTCCGGTGCCGGTGCGCGGCCCTCGTCGCTGACCCCCCGTACATCGCGGGACTCCCCGAAGCGGGATGCTTCGTCGGCGGGCTGGGCGCGCTCCGGCGGGGGCGGTGACGCGCTCCCCTCGACGGGTCGTGAGGAGCGCTCGGCGGTCGGGGAGGCGTTCACCTCCTGGGAGGTGGGGGTGCTCGCCGCGGAACCGGGCCGGAGTCGCGGTGTCACGGCGGTGGGGTGGTCCAGGGTCCAGCGCTGCGCGGGCGATCCGTCACGGACCTTGACCACGGCGGGCGATCCGGCCCCGTCCGAGCCGGGGACGACGGCGAGCGATTCGTTCCAGCGGGGGATCACCCGGCCCTGGATGGTCAGGTCGTACCGTACGTCCGGCCCGGTCTCCGCCGTGGCGTCCGCGCATTCGGCGAGGACGAGCACGCCGTCCAGTTCATGCGAGTTCAGACAGAGTCCTGGCACGGCTGCGGTGCGCAGCAGGCCGTCGTCCTCGTAGGTCCACTCCTGGGTGATGGAGCCGGCGCAGCGGGTCAGGACCGCTTCAGCGGCGGGCTCGGCGAGGCGGTCCCGGACGTCGAGGCAGAGGCCGGACCCGGTGTGGCGCAGCCGGGTGGTGAACGGGCCCACGGGGTGGGCGGCGGAGGTCGCCGACGGCGGGGGCTGGGGCGGGGGCTCGCCACCGCCGCCGGGAACGGGGCCGGCGGAGACGCTTTCGCCGGGTGCCGCGGGGGTGGCGGTGTCGTCGTCGGCCCACAGTTCGCTGACGACGGTCACGACGGCGAGCAGCCCGGTGACGACCCCGAGGCCGGTGACGGCCGCCGTCCGGCCGCGCTGCGAAGCCCCCCGGCCCCTGGAGGGCGCGGCGGGCGTCCGGCTCTCGGCGGCCATCGGGCCCCCGGCGGGCATCCGGCCCCCGGCGGCGAGGAGTGGCAGCGCGCGGGAGCGTCTGCGGCGCGAGTGCCGCCCCGGGCGCCGCAGCCGTGCCCGGGCGGCGGCGGCCCTCGCCTGGTAGCGGGCGTCGGTGCGGGTGGGGCGGGAGTCCAGATACGGCTGGGCGGCCGTGCCGAGTATCCCCTCGGCGAGCAGCAGTGCGAGCCGGCAGTCACCGTGGTCGAGTTGTTCGGCCGCGAACCGGCAGTGGCGGCATACGGCGAGATGGGCCCGGATGTCGGGGATCAGGGCGCCGCCGCGGCGCAGGGACACATCGAGCAGCCGGTTGTAGTGGCGGCATTCATTGTTCTGCGCGAGTTCCAGATGGGCCCGCAGGATGCCCGCCCGGAACAATTCCCGCGCCTGGTCGAGTTGGGCCGCCGCACCACGGGGTTCGATCGCCAGCAGACCGGTCGGTACGGAAAGGTCATCGGCCTCGACCTCGGCATGCCACAGAAGGCATTGGGCGGGGCCGGGCAGGGACAGGAAGGACCGTGAGACCAGCGCCCGGTTCTCGTTGAGTGCGAACATTTCGGCGGGAACCGTGCGGCCGGACCCGGGATTCCGGAGTTCGGGCAGCTCGGTGACGCGTTCGTCGACCGCCCACGACCTCCCGGTCTGCCGGGCCGCCGTCAGCAGGAGGGGCCGAATGGCGGCGGTCGTACGGGCCTGCCGGAGATTGTCCAGAACCTGGTGAAAGGCGGCCGTGGTCAGCAGGGTGGCGGCTTTGGCCGTGGGGGTTCCGATGTACGCGTAGTCGAAGACCGGTTGCCAGTGTCTCGCCAGCAGCAGTGCCACCGGCCCGGCCTCGTCTGTTCCGCCACCGGCACGCAACGCGGCGGCCAGGCCCTCGTCGGAGGCCCCGGAGTCGAGTCCGGTGCGGGCGGGCGGCGGGGAACCCTGGAAGCGGAGCTTGCGCATATGACGTCATTCCATCCGGAGCATTGCGGTGGGGGGTGGAGCTGTACGCCCTGCCCGCGGTCTACGGGCAGAGGATTTCGGTCAATGGGGTCGCTGAGAACACTGGGATCACTGAGGTCACTTCCGGGAACGCCGTGCGGATGTCGCACGAACGGCGCGAGAGCGGTGCGGGGCAGTGCCGTTGAAAGTCGTTGAAAGTCGTTGAATCTCGCCGGAATGAGCACGCGCAGGGGGTCGGTATCGCTTGCCAATTCGAACGGTTGAACAGAAACGACCGGGTTCGGACGTGGGGAGGCTCACCCTGGCACAACACACCGGCAGGGAACAAGAGTTCAAGAACTGTCGGCTCACCGTCGCCGCACCAACAATGAAAAGAAATGTTCCGGACGTGCTTCGATATGACTGGTTCAGCCGGAGCCAACCGGGCACGAGCACCCTCGTTCAAGCACCGAGTTGTCGAACACGGACTGTTCGGCGGCGTTCTCGCCAACCGTCCCGGTACTACCGGCCGTTCCCTCGCCCGCACCCGGGCCGTCTTCCCGGGGCCCGTGCTGCCGGCGGCTCCCCCGGGGCGCGTACTGCCACGGCTCCCCCGGGGTCCGTACGCCGACTGCCCCCCGACCGCTCCCCCGGGCCCGTAGTGCCGACCGCTCCCGCTCCCCGTGCCGTCGACCGGGCTCCCGGAGCGGTCTCAGAGCGCGACGACCACGGCCTCGGTCGCCTTCACGCTCGTCCAGACGGCGGTTCCGTCGGCGAGTCCCAGTTCCGCGGCGGCCTGCGGGGTGATCTCCGCGACCAGATCGGGCGCCTGCGGGGAGGTGATGAGGACGCGCAGCCGACTGCCGCTCGCGGTGATCTCGCGGACCGTCCCGGGCCAGACGTTGCGCGGGCTGCCGCCGGGCCGCTCCCGGTGTACGGAGACGGCCTCGGGAGCGATGATCGCGAGCGCGTCCGTACCGGCGGGCAGTGGTTCGGCGACGACGAGCCGCCCGCCGCCCGGCAGCGCGAGACCGCCCGGGGTCGCCGTGCCCGGCCAGGCGTTGCGGCCCAGCATCCGGGCGACCCACGGCGAGCGCGGATGGCGGGTGACCTCGGTGGGCGGCGCGTACTGCACCGCGCGCCCCTCGTCCAGGACGAGCACCCGGTCGGCGAGCGAAACGGCCTCCACCGGGTCATGGGTGACGATCAGACAGACCCCGCCGAAGCCTTCGAGATGGGTACGCAGGGTGTGACGCACCCGGGCCCGGGTGGTCTGGTCGAGGGCGGCGAGCGGTTCGTCGAGCAGCAGCAGCCGGGGCCTGGCGGCCAGGGCACGGGCCAGCGCCACCCGCTGGGCCTGCCCTCCGGAGAGCTGGGCGGGCCTGCGCCGGGCGAGCTGCCCCACCCCGAGCCGGTCGAGCCACGCCTGCGCGCTGCGGCGGGCCTCGGCGCGCGGCACCCCATGGGCGCGGAGCCCGTACGCCGTATTGCTCAGCGCGCTCAGATGCGGGAAGAGCGCGCCGTCCTGCGGGACCCAGGCGACGCCGCGGCGGTGCGGCGGCAGGGCGGTCACCTCGGTGTCACCGAGCCGGAGTTCGGCGTGCGCGCGGGGCGTGAGGCCGAGGAGCGCGCGCAACAGTGTGGTCTTGCCCG
Source organism: Streptomyces sp. NPDC055078 (assembly GCF_053607985.1). Classification (NCBI taxonomy): domain Bacteria; kingdom Bacillati; phylum Actinomycetota; class Actinomycetes; order Kitasatosporales; family Streptomycetaceae; genus Streptomyces; species Streptomyces sp. NPDC055078. Next base: position 8,340 of record NZ_JBSGUP010000023.1, on the reverse strand, counting down.
CGCCGTTGGGACCGACGACGGCGATCGTGGTGCCGGGCCCGGCATCGAGCGCGAGCCGGGTGAAACCGGTGACCTCGGCACGCAGCGACCACGGCTCGGGTTCTCCGTGCGCGGATTCCTGGTGCGCGGGTCCATTGCGTTCAGGGCCCTGGTGTACGGCGCCTCCGTGTGCGGCCGTTGGGGTTCCTGGTTCTGGTGATGCGGGTTCTGCTGGTGCGGGTTCTGGTGGTGCGGGTTCCGGCCCTCCGGATTCTGCTGCTCCGGATTCCGGTGATCCGGAGGCGGGCGCTCCGGGAGCCGGGGGCTCGGGAGCCAGGGGGTCGGCCGCCAGGGGCTCGGGCGCAGGAGGCTCGGGGGCGTCGTGTGCCTCCGGTGCGTCCTGCCGTACGGACCGCGCCCTGTCGGTACGGTCGGCGGTCGCTCCCCCGGTCCACCGTCCGCGCAGCGCGACCAGCACCGCCGTCGCGATGGCGAGCAGCAGCAGCGAGAGCGAGGTGGCGGCCTCCGGCTGATCCTGAAGGAGGAGATAGACCTGGAGCGGCAGGGTCTGGGTGGCCCCGGGCAGATTCCCGGCGAAGGTGATGGTCGCCCCGAACTCCCCGAGCGCACGTGCCCAGGTGAGCGCTGCTCCCGCGATCAGCCCCGGGGCCACCATCGGCAGCGTGACGGTGAGGAACACCCGTACCGGAGAGGCGCCCAGCGAGGCCGCGGTCTCCTCGTAGCGCGGGCGCAGCCCCCTGAGCGCGCCTTCGAGGCTGATGACGAGGAACGGCATGGCGACGAAGGTCGCGGCGACCACCGCGCCGGAGGTGTGGAACGGCAGGACGATCCCGAAGGTGTCCTCCAGCCAGGGGCCGATGAGCCCCCGGCGGCCGAGACCGAGGAGCAGGGCGACACCCCCGACGGTGGGCGGGAGCACCATCGGGAGCATCACCAGGGACCGCACGAACGCCTTCCCCGGGAAACGGACGCGCGCCAGCAGCCAGGCGAGCGGCACCCCGAGCAGCAGGGAGAGCCCCAGCGCCGAGAAGGAGACCAGCAGCGAGAGCCTGAGCGCCTCGGTGACACCCGGACTGCTCAGATGCGTACCGACATCGCCCCATTCGGTACGCACCAGAATGCCGAGCAACGGCAGCAGCAGAAACGCTACGGCGATGAGCGCGGGCACGACGAGGGCGACGGGCGCACGGGCACCTGCGGGGTAACGGCGGTGAGGGCGGTGACGGCGTTTCATCGGCGGTCCCTGGTGTACATGGTGCGCGGGGGGTACATGGAGCGCAAGGTGTCCATGGTGCTACGCGCGCCCGTCCGGCCCGGCTTCCCTAGGGCCGCTGGAAGCCCGCGTCCTGGAAGATCCGCTGAGCCGCCGGGGTGGACAGCCAGGCGACAAACGCGGCTGCCGCCTCCGCATGCCCGGATGCCTTCAGGGTCGCGGCCGGGTACTCGGCGATCGCGTTCTGCTCGTCCGGGATCTCGACCGCGTCGACCTTGTCGGCGGCGGTGGCCGCGTCGGTCCGGTAGACGAGTCCGGCGTCGGCCTCGCCGAGTTCGACCTTGCTCAGGACGGCGCGGACGTTGGGCTCCTGGGAGACCGGCTTCACCACGATGCTCTGGGCGTCGAGGATCTTCTCGCTGTACCGCCCGACAGGCACCTCGGGCGCGGCGAGTACGACCTTCAGCTTGGTGTCCGCGAGATCCTTGAGACCGCCGATCTTCTGGGGGTTGCCCTCATTGGTGGCGATCACCAGGCGGTTCTTCGCGACGACGGTGGGCGTCCCGGTGTCGGCCTTCAGCCCGTCCATGGTCTTGGTGTCGGCGGTCACCAGGGCGTCGGCGGGCGCGCCCTGCCGGACCTGCGCGGCGAGTTCCTGCGACCCGGCGAAGGAGAACGTGACCTCGGTGCCGGGGTGCTCCTTCTCGTACGCGGCACCCGCCGTCCTGAACACATCGGTCAGCGAGGAGGCGGCCAGCACCGTGAGGTCGGCCTTCGGCGGGGCGCCGGAGGACCCGGCGGCCCTGGCCCCCGGGCGTTTCTCACCGTCACCGTCACCACAGCCGGCGAGCGGTACGAGCAGGGCCGCGCTCAGGGCGACGGCGGCGGCGCGGCGGGTGGGGGCGGAGGTCATGGGGCGTCGCTCCTTGCTGAGCGGTGGATTCCCGGCCCGGCGGCTCGGGACCGTCGGAGCCTTGGGGGAAACGGCACAGGGCCTCGCAACGGTCGGAGCCGGACCCCGGAGAGGACGGACCGGGTATCGCGCGCGGCCGACGCGCACGCGCGGGTCTCACACGCGGTCGATGTGCACACTGGTCGACTTCACCCGCGCGGTGGCCCGCATACCGACTTCAAGCCCCAGCTCCTCGACCGCTTCCCGGGTCAGCAGCGAGACGAGCCGGTGCGGCCCGGCCTGGATCTCGACCTGCGCGGCGACATCACCGAGTTTGACGGCGGTGACAATGCCGGGGAACGCGTTCCGGGCCGAGGTGTACGCGACCTCCTCCTCACCATGGCCGCTCTGGCCGACCTCGATGGAGAAGGCAGCGAGATCGCGTCCGTCGATGACCCGGCGTCCGCCCTCGTCGCGATGGGTCGCGACCCTTCCGGCGTCGGCCCAGCGCCGCGCGGTGTCGGGGCTGACGCCGAGCAGCTGTGCCGCCTGACCGATGCTGTAGGACTGCATATGCGCCAGATTAGGCACGTACTCCTGGCATTCACAAGGTTTATTCCACATGATGGCCGCATATGCGGCCACTGGGCCCGCCGTCCGACTCCGCGCGGCGCTCAGCGGATACCCCGTACGGGTGCCCGTGGGGTGATCATCGGCGCTCGTCGCATGCTGATTGTCAGTGCCGGGCCGTACCGTGGAACACGTCCTATTCCACGCGCTGGCTGCGCGCGACTCGGACCCGGTGGCCGGACCTGACAGCGCGGGTCCGGCCGCTCGACGGTCGGGGCCGCCGCGTGGCCCGGCGAGGAGCGCGGCCGCCTGCGACCTCGACCCCGAAAAACCCCGACACCGTCCCTTCGACGGGCTCGACGGGCTCGACGGGCCATAGGAGCTGTACGGGTATACGGGCATGCTGGCAGAAGGGCGGGCGAAGGCTTCCGCCCGCCCCTCCGGTACCGAGCGTGGGTCAGACCACTGCCGACCGGGCCTTCGGCTGGGACGCAAGGGGCGCGAGGCGTCCGGTGCGGTGGAGCCCGTAGAGGGCGGCGGCGCAGGCGAGGCCGAGCGCGAGGAGCGCCAGCCAGGGGAGCGCGGACATGCCGGCGGCGCGGGCCGCGTCCAGCGAGACCCCGGTGAGCAGGTTCCCGAGGGTGATGCCGACGCCGCAGACAGTGTTGTACAACCCGTAGTGCGTGGCCACCAGCCGGTCCCCCGAGAGGCGGATGATGGTGTCCATCTCGAACGGGTAGGCGACCATCGTGCCCAGGGCCAGCAGCAGCGCGGACAGCGCGGGCGGTACCGCGGCCAGCAGCCACCGCCCTGCTCCCTGTGCCGGTACGGGTAGCGCCGTGGCCGCGAGGAGGGGGACGAACGCCACCCCCATGGTCAGCAGCCCCCAGGTCAGCGCACGTCCCGGCTCCAGCCGCGCCTTGCACCAGGCGGTGACCCTCGTCTGGAAGAGGATCGTGCTCAGCCCCGAGACGGCGAACAGCACCGCCACCGCGGCCGTGCCGAACCGGCCTTCCCCGCCCAGGCGCCGGACTTCGAGCGGCAGCGCGAGGTAGACCTGAAAGGTCATCACATACGAGCCGACCATCGCCAGCGAGAAGAGTACGAAGGAGCGGTTGGCCAGGATGCCGCGCCACTGGGAGAGCACACTCTCAGGTCCGCCGTCCGGCCGGGCGTCCGCGTCATTGCCCCGGCGCGCGGGCAGGGCGCGGATCTGCACGATGCTCAGCACGGCGAAGGTTCCCGCCGCCACCAGACAGGTGACGCGGAAGTCGACGCCGGTCAGCACCATGCCGACCAGCGGACCCAGCAGGATGCCCGCCTGGTAGAAGACGTTGAAGAGGGCGAACGCCTCGACGCGCCGCTCACCCGCGTCGGCGGCCAGGTACGCCCGCGTGGCCGGGTTGAACAGGGCCCCGGCCAGCCCCGTCGCGGCGGACGCGGCGATCAGCGCGGGCACGGAGTCCACCAGCCCCATGGTCGCGAACCCGACGACACGCAGCACCATTCCCGCGATGATCATCGGCTTGTAGCCGAGCCGGTCGGCCAGCGTGCCGCCGATCAGGAACATGCCCTGCTGACTGAAGTTGCGTACGCCCAGGATCAGTCCGACCAGCCAGCCCGCCAGCCCCAGCGGGCCGGCCAGGTGGGTCGCCAGATAGGGCATAAGCATGTAGAAGCCGAGGTTGATGGTGAACTGGTTCACCATCAACAGCTGAACGCTCCGATCGTACGTACGGACCTGCGCGAGGGTGCCCTTCATCGGGTCCCGTCCTCCTCGGCCGCGTCGGAGCCTGCGATATCGGCGGCGGCTTCGGAAGCGGCGGCCTGCGAGGCGTCGGCGATATCGGCGGCGTCTTTTGCGGGATCCGCTCCTCCCGGCTTCCGCTCCTGGGCGCGCAGCGCGAGCGGATCGAGCACGGTGGTGCAGCGGGACCAGCGGGTGACCTCCTTCTCGTCGAGGCTGCCGATCACCTCGGGTTCAGGGGACGGCGGCGCGTCGAGCAGGCCGTGGGCGGCGCAGTAGTCGTCGTCGTAGACGGTGCCGAGGTATCGCTGCGGACCGTCGGGGAACACCGCGGCGATCCGGGACTCCTGGGGCAGGGCGCCGGCCAGCCAGCCGGCGACCAGGGCGACCGCCCCGACGCTCCAGCCGCCGGTGGCGTAGTGGGAGGTGGCGAGTTGCCTGCACGCCCATACGGCCTCGGCGGGGGCCACCCAGTGCACCTCGGAGAAGTGGTCGTACGCGACGTTGCGGGGATAGATGCTGGAGCCGAGTCCGCGCATCAACCGGGTACGCGCGGGCTGGCCGAAGATGGTGGAGCCGATGGTGTCCACCCCCACCAGTGTCAGATCCGGGTAGAGCTGCCGCAGCACGCGTGAGACACCCGCGGAGTGCCCGCCGGTACCCACACTGCACACCAGCACATCGATATGCCCCATCTCGGTGGCCAGTTCGAGCGCCAGCGGGGTGTACGCGCTGGTGTTGTCCGGGTTGTTGTACTGATCCGGGCACCACGAGTCCGGATGCCGCTCCAGGAGCCGGGCGACACGGTCACGCCTGGCCTGCTGCCAACCGCCGGTGGGGTGCGGTTCGGAGACGACATTGACCTGCGCGCCGTACGCGGCCAGCAGCCGTGTCATGGAGGACTCCAGACCGGGGTCGGTGACCAGGGTGACCGGATGGCCGTAGACCATGCCCGCGAGGGCGAGGCCCAGCCCAAGAGTGCCGCTGGTGGACTCGATGATCCGGGCGCCGGGCTTCAGATCGCCACGGGCGCGGGCGCGTTCGACCATGTGCAGGCCGGGACGGTCCTTGATGCCTCCGGGGTTGAAGCCCTCCAGCTTCGCCCAGAAGCCGCGCCCGGCCGGAGCGAGGGGCTCTGAGATCCGCAGCAGTGGCGTGTTGCCGACCAGTCCGGAGAGGGCTGACCTGCTGGGAGGAGTCACATGGGTGATCGGGGAATGCATGGCTTCGCTCTCGTTCGGTGGTGCGCGTCGGTATTCACTCGGGACGCATGCCGCCTGCGCGGGGCCGGGCGATCCAGCGCCCGGGCCCTGGTCATGGGCAACACCTGGGCGCGGTCGCGGGCCCTGGCATCGCACGGGCATGGGCATGGGCATGCGGCAGCCGTCGGGGACGGCCGCACGGCGAGTGGTCTAGATGCGCCACCGACAGATGCTGGTCAGCGTCGATCGGCCGGACAGGGCTATGAGTGATCTGGCGGAACCCGGCAGGAGAGCCCGCGATTCCCCTGCTGTGAGCCTGCCCGCCAGGGCGGGAGACGGCATCGCTGTCGCAGCGGCGGTGGGCTGACCCTCACTCAGAACCTGGGGAATGAGTCCGGGGAAGGCACAGGCGGAACCGCCGTGGTGGTGATGGTCCTCGGGATCATCCCCGGAATCACGCTGCGTGAATTCAGGGAGAGGGGCCACCGGCACGACCTGCCGACCGGGGTTGCCCGAAGCGATGCCGGGGTCCCCGAAAGCCGGGAAAGAGCAGTTGGCCGTCGCGATCAGCAGCCCGCCCACAAGAGGGGCAAGCAGTCTCCACCGAAATAAAGAAGCCCGGCGGAAAAATGGCAGCGGAAATCGATGGAACATACGTCCCTCATCGAGCAGTCCTCACCCGCTCGGAGCGGTGGAGAGGATCACGATCGTGCGGCGGCGAGGCAGCTGGACAGGCAGATAGACAGACACGGCGATGCACACCCGCCACCGGGCATGGAAGCAATGGAAAAGAATTCCGAAGGGTCGAACAACTCCGGAAGCAGGGCTCAGCGATATGAGCGTGCAACACGGGGAAACCCGCCGGAACCCGCCGGGCGGCTACACCTGAAGAACGGCCGAGGCTCTGGAATGCGCCACCGGCGGAACGGCCGGCACCGCCCCGGGCAGCGCCAGGGAACTCGGAAGACCCCGCTGCACTGTGAACCGCTCAGCCGACGTCGAGGGGCACGGCGGCTCCACCGCAACTCCCTGCTGCGGCCCCCTGGGTGCGCACTCGTGTGCCGGATGACCCGAGTCATGACCACCGGCGGGTGCCACCCGTACGGCCGCGCCGACTCCCCCGTCGGCAGGGGCGAACGCGGTCACGCCTGGAGTCGTATGCGCCGCGGCGTCTTTCGCATTCGCGCAATGCAGGGAAAACAGACCGATGAGCAGAACGGCCAGGCCGACGACACGCAGCAGACTTCCCGAGGGACGAGCCTGCATCGGATGGCGACCGGACCGGACTGTAACCATGCCGTGATCCTAGCGGGTCTGCCCTCCCCGGGGAAAACCGGGCTCCGGATGGCGTGTTACCAGCACACCCTCACCACGATGAATGTTTCCGCTCTGTCTCATATTCGCCGGACCGAGGGAGCATTTCGAGAGAAGGCTCCCACAGCAGGATTTCGACGGGCACCCGGGACAAGCCGCCCGTCTCCCCCGGCCGGCCATTCGCACACACATTTGGCGGCGTGCCGTTCACCGCGCTGCGGATCGTCTCCGCGCTACCCGCGCGACGAACGGTCCGAGTTCCTGAGCGCCCCACCGCAGCGGGTTCCCTCCTCGGCGAACGCGGCGAAGGCGGCGAACGCGGCGAAGGCGGCGAAGGCGGCGAACCGGCCACGCCACCGACGGGCGGACTCCGGCGTGGACGCGCACCGACGAGTGACCTCGGCATGCGGCGCCGTCCCCCCGACGGGAGGCATGGCCTGGTATCCGTGTCGATCCCCCCTGGGTGGGACAGTGCTTTGAGTCGAACTGGCCCTGGGCGAGCCGCTCCCGCCCCCATCCCGTACGGGCGGCAGGAGTTCAAACACTGATCACTGGCTTGTTTGACAGCAGGACAAGCGTTCGCCCCCCTTATCGGCTCATCGCATCGCGGAGGATGGCAGCCACTTCCGTGCGAAGAAGGGTGTTCTCGGCATGGCGGATTGGGTGAAGATCGCAGGCAGTCTCTCGGCGATCTCGGCGGGGTCCAGGACGACAGTGTGGGGTGTGAACGCGGCGAGCGCGATCTACCGGTACACCAACTACGACGGCAACCCGTGGATCAACGTCCCGGGGGCACTGAGCGACATCGGTGCCGCATCGGACGGCACCGTGTGGGGTGTCAACAGCGGCAACCAGATCTACCGGTACACCGGCGACCAGGGCACGACGAACTGGGTGGGCATCGACGGGAGCCTGGTCCGTATCGACGCGGGCTCCCGGACGAACGTGTGGGGCGTGGACTCCGCCGGTGGCATCTACCGGTACACCAACCACGACGCCAACCCGTGGATCAAGATCCCGGGGGCACTGAGCGACATCGGCGCGGCGGCGGACGGCACCGTGTGGGGCGTCAACAGTGGCAACCGGGTCTACCGGTACACCGGCGACCAGGGCTCGGACCCGTGGGCGGATGTCGCCGGCAGCCTCAAGCGGATCGCGGTCGGCTCCCGGACCAACGTGTGGGGCGTCGATCCGGCCGGCAGCATCTACCGCTACACCAACAACGACGCCAGCGGCACCAACCCGTGGATCAAGATCCCCGGCACCGCCACCGACATCGCGGCCGGCGCCGACGGCACCGTATGGCACATCAACAGCGGCGGCGACATCTACCGGTACACGGGCGACCAGCCCAGCTGATCACAGCCCCGTCCGATGTGCGGGCCCCCGGCCGGGACAGGCC
>NZ_JBSGUP010000022.1:0-31705 GCF_053607985.1 Streptomyces sp. NPDC055078 | reverse complement strand
GCATCCGCTCCGGTATCCGCACCGGCATCCGCACCGGCATCCGCACCGGCATCGGAACCCGTTTCGGTACCCGCTTCGGATGAGCGGGAGGCATGGGAGGAGCCGGGGCCCGGCGGGCCGGAGCACGCGGTGAGCGTCCCGGTGAGCGCCAGTGCCGCGACGACGGTGGCCCAGCGCGCCGGGCGGCGCGGGGCCCGCGCACCGGGCCGGGCCCGCGCGCGGTCCGGAGCGGCGGCCCCGGAGTCCGGGCGGCCCGGGGCAGCGGGCCGCCGGGCCGGGCGGTACGCCGGGCGGTCTGAGCGGGTCGTGCGTACGGAGGTCATGGAGGGAGGCTTCCCTCCACGAGGTCGGTCACAGCGGCGGAACCGGCATGGTCACGGGATCGGCCGGGCGGAAGCCGGAGCCCGGAGTCACCGGCGGGAGCGTCCGTGCGTTCCCACGCCAACGGTCACCGACCCGGCCCGGGGCCCCGGGGGCCACTGTGACGCGCTGTGCGAATGCCTGAGTCATGCCTGGGTCATATCGCAACGGCCGGGTGCCGGAAGCGTATGTTTTCGGCCACCACAGATACGTTTCCTTGAGGGTGGATAAGTCGACACGCCGAAGAGTGGCCCCTCAGGGCGGCCTCTTGGGTCCGGAGGTTTCACCCGCTACACACCGAATGAACCGATCTCCCAGTGCCGTTTTATCGACTGTGTCGTATGTCTCCTCGCCCTTGGTCGCCCCTTATGGGCCCTTAGGGGCGGCTCCGCCGGCGTTTCGGCGTGTCGCATTCGAATCGGCTGCCGGGGGGCCGTCCCATCAGCGCGTCTTGCCGGACGACCGCCCCGGGGCCGGACGGCGGCGGCGGCGATTCCGGTCGCCCGAGGGGGCGTTCGGGCCGGTACGGGGCGCACACCGGGCGTATGGGGTGGCGCGAAGGACCTGTTGGACGGCGTCTGACCTGTGAGTACTATGCGCCGTAGTTGATCAGTCGCGTGGCGTCACCCGACGTGAGCGAGCGTCGGTGGCTCACATTCCCTCAGTAGAGAGGTGGCCGAAGGTGGGGCCCCAGTTGACCGTTCCGTCGCTCTTCTCCCCGATACCTCCCGCCATACATCCCCGCCACGCCGCCGTCGACGCCCGGACCGCCGTCTGGGCAGAGGCGTTCGGCATCGGGTCACAGGAACTGCGCGGCCGTCTTGTCCGGCACGAACTCGGTACGTTCTCGGCCAGGATCCTGCCGGAGGGGGACGAGGAGGTCGTCTCGATCCTCTCCGACTTCTGCCTCTGGCTCTTCGGACTCGACGACGGCTACTGCGAGGAGGGCGACATCGGCCACCGGCCGGGAGATCTGGCCGCCTTCCTCCACCGGCTGCTGCGCATCGCGCAGAACCCCGAGGTGCCGCTGCTGGAGAACGACCCGCTGGCGGAGGGGCTGCGCGACCTCCGGGCGCGAATCGCCCGGTACGGCACCGACGGACAGGCGGCCCGCTGGGTGGACGCCCTGAGGGAGTACTTCTTCTCCGTCGTCTGGGAGGCCGAGCACCGCCGTACCGATACCGTCCCCGACCTCAACGACTACACCCTGATGCGCCTCTACGACGGCGCGACCACCCTCGTACTGCCGCTGCTGGAGATCGCCCACGGCTATGAACTCCAGCCGCACGAGCGGGACCTGCCGGCCGTGCGGGCCGCGGGTGAGATGACGTCGTTCATCACCACCTGGGACAACGACATGTTCTCGTACCACAAGGAGAGCACCCACTCCGGCTACTTCCTCAATGTGCTGCGGGTCCTGGAGCAGCGGCACGGGCACACTCCGGAGGACGCGTTGGCCACAGTGGTCAACCACCGGGACCGGGTGCTGTGTCTGTTCCTCCGGCTGCACGAGACGCTCACCGCCACCGGCAGCCCCCAACTGCGCACCTATATGAACAGCCTCGCTCATTTCATCCGCGCCAATCAGGACTGGGGCACCAGTTCCGTGCGCTACACCGGCCACCACGACCCCGCCGATTTGCCCACCACCTTCAGCGACACTCCGACCGACGACAGCGAGACCCCGCTCGACATCCCCGTCATCACCTGGTGGTGGGACCTGGTCCCGGCCACGAAGGGGCAGGGCACCCGGGGCCCGGCCGTACCCCGGGCGTACGAGGTCACCAGCCTGGCGGCGGGCCTCACGAACGGCCGGACACCACAGACCGCACCCGCCTGATCCGATCCACCGCCACGGACCTGAGCCGATCCACCGCCACGGCCGCGCCACGGCCACGGCGGCCATGACCAGCCCTTAGGGCGGATGTCCCGCCCCCCGGTGCGCTCCACGGACGCCCCGCCTTGACCACGAGCGCTGTCGGCACGCTGTCGGCACTCGTGGTCAAGGCACCGTCGAGCCCAGCAGGATCCATCAGAAGCGCCCCAGGGGCGCGGGCAGCGGGCGGGTGTGCAGGATGTCCAGCCGGGTCACGGCCCGGGTGAGGACGACATACAGCCGGTGCAGTCCGCGCGCTTCCGCCGCCGCGATCGCGGCCGGTTCCGCCACCACGACATGGTCGTACTCCAGCCCCTTGGCGAGCGTCGCGGGCAGCACCGTCACCCGCGCGCCGAGAGCGCCACCGGTTCGCGCCGCGCCCGGCGCGGGAGCATCGCCCGGCGCGGGAGCATCGGCCGCGCCCCGCCCGACGGCTTCGGCGCCCGGGATATCGCCCGCCCCCGGGACGGTGACCGCCGGGATGCCCGCGGCGGTGAGGGCCGTACGCAGCCGGTGGACGTCAGGCGCGTCGGCGATCACCCCGATCGAGCCCTCCCGGGCGAGTGCGGACCGTACGGCTCCGACGATCGCGGCCGGCAGATCGGGGACCCGGCGGATCGTCAGTTCACCGTCTCCGCGCAGCGAACGCGCGGGCGGCACGTCGACACCGAGGGAGCCGAGCAGCCGGTTCGCCAGGCCGACGATCGCGGCCGGGACCCGGAAGCCGGTGGTCAGCGGGATCACGGGCGCGTCCGCCTCGCCGAGGTGGGCCAGTTGGCCCGGCCAGTCGCGGGCGGCCCACGGGGTGGTGCCCTGGGCGAGGTCGCCGAGGACGGTCAGCGAACCGAAACCGGCCCGGCGGGCGATGGCGCGGCACTGCATCGGCGAGAGGTCCTGTGCCTCGTCCACGACGACATGCCCGTAACTCGCGGGGCGTTCGATCAGCCCCGCCAGTTCATCGAGAAGGACCAGATCGGCCGCCGACCAACGGGCCGACGCGGCGGAACGCGGCGGCCGGGACCAGCGGACGGCCGCCCGCTCGCCATCGGTGAGCGCTTCGTCGGCGGGGTCGGCGAGCAGTTCCGCCAGTACGTCCTCGGGCCGCACCCGGGGCCAGACGGCGTCCACGAAAGCCGACACCGGCCGGGCCCGCCCGACCCGCCGCCCCCAGGCACCGCCCCTGGGCCCCGCCCTGCGCTCCGCCTGGAGCTGGACCGCGTGGACGGCGCGGGTGCGCCCGCGTTCCCGGCCGACGCCGTACGGGGGCGCCTCCGCGCGCACCTCGGCGACGATCCGCGCCAGTTCGTCCAGCGGGACACGCCAGCGGTACGAGCCGTCGGGGACGGTGAGCGCCTCGCCGGGCGGCGCGACCCGCGCGTACAGCGCCCGGTGCAGCACACCGGCCATCCGCGCGTCGTGTTTGACCAGCTCGGCGGCGGGGCTGTCCACCGCCCGTACCTCATGGCGGGCGATCTCGTCGTCGATGGTCGACTGCCGGACATCCAGCTCGCCGAGCGAGGGCAGCACCTCGGAGATGTACGACAGGAACGTCCGGCTGGGGCCGAGGATCAGCATTCCGCCGCGCCGGATCCGCCGGGGGTGGGTGTAGAGCAGATACGCGGCCCGGTGCAGGCCGACCGCGGTCTTGCCGGTGCCGGGGGCGCCCTGCACACACAGGGACCGGGTGAGCGGGGACCGTACGAGATCGTCCTGCTCGGGCTGGATGGTGGCGGCGATGTCGCGCATCGGGCCGACGCGCGGGCGCTCGATCTCATCCGCGACGATGGCACTCGCGGTGGGCCTCGCGGCCTCCGCGCCCTTACGGGTGACGTCGTCCGTGTCCTTAAGGGCGTCCTTGAGGGCGTCCTTGAGGGCGCGGTCGTCGCCAAGGGTGAAGGCGCCGCCGGTATGGGCGGGGCGCTCGGCGTCCCCGTGGGTGAGGTGCTCGTCCTCCAGACCGGTCAGGTCGTCCGGGCCGCCCGTGCCGAAGGGGGCCCAGCCGAAGCGGCGGCGGACGGCGACGCCCTGAGGGTCATGTGCGCCGGCCTGGTAGAAGACGCGGGCCACAGGGGCACGCCAGTCGACCACGAGGGGTGGGGCCGCCGGGTGCTCGCCGATCCGGCGGCGGCCGATGTAGTAGCGCTGCCCCCGGTGATCGCCCGCGCTCCCGTCGTGCGAGAAGTCGAGGCGGCCGAAGAACAGGGGGCCGTCGGGTGCCTCCCGCAGTTCCCTGGCCGTGCTCCGGAGCCGCCGGCCGAGCACTTCGGCGTCGGCGCCGGACGCGAAGGCGTTCTCTCCGATGACGACGTCCTCCGCCGCGTCGCCGACCATGGCGGTCCGGGCGGCGCGGCAGACGTCGTGGTAGGCGCGTTCCTGGTTCAGGGCATGGGTGAGTGCGTCGTCGGATGCCGTCATCCCCCGAGCGTAACCCGTAAATCGTTACCAGGTTAAATTGATGACCGGGTTGCGTTAGATTCCCGGCCGACCGGGCTCCGGACGCGTGGGGCCTCAAAGCCGCTCAAGGCGGCCCGGTGGCCTTAGGGCAGATCGAAGGGGGCGGGGGAGTGGCCTTCCCAGATCTGGCGGGATGCCTGTTCGGGGTAGGGCAGACTCTTCGGCTCGGTGTCCAGGACGCGGGTGAGGTGCCCGCCGGGCCGGTGGGCGGACCAGCCCGCGTCGCCGGTGGTGACGAAGCGAACCCATGCCTCCTGGAGTTCGCGGGAGAGCGCGACGGCCTCGGGAGTGGGCTCCTCGCCGATGAGCTGGGTGCCGACGGGGCTGTCCAGCGTGCCGAACGCCAGGGGCAGGTCGAGGCTGTGACAGGCGCCCAGGATGCCGCCGAGGGCCGGGGCGACCCAGCACAGCTCGAACAGGTACGAGGTGCCGCCGGCTGCGGCGTTCGCCTCGGCCAGCTTCTGTGACGGCATGCGGAAGACCGCGTCGGAGTACACCGTCTCCACCAGCTCCTCCGGGCCTGCCTGCGGGAACGCGGCACGGTAGGCCCGCGCGCCGTCCGGTTGCGGGGCGAGCAGTTCCAGGGCCGCGTGGGCGTCCTCCTCGGTGAAGGTGCCGTACCGTCCGCTCACGACGCTGAAGTACCGGAATTCGTCCCGGGTGTGGCCGACGAGCAGTTCGGTCCCGTTCGCGCGTGCGCCGGTGAGCGCGGGCCAGGGCGTTCCCGGGAGGACCTCGCCGTCGACGACGGGGCACAGCGCGGTGCCGGCCTCCGTGAGGCGTCCCCAGCTCTCCCGGTGCGCGTGGAGGCCGGCGTTGAAGGAGGTCAGCTCGGCGGCCAGGTGCCACGGATCGATGTCGCGCAGGGCCTCGGCGGTGGGGGCCGCCGCGCCGACCCGGTCCGCGAACGCGGCGGTGACCTGCCGTGCCAGCGCGGGGGTGCTGTACAGCCCCGGCACGGAGTGGGCGATGGCCCGCCGGAACAGGCCACGTGCGGACCTCATCGTCAGCAGGGCGGCGACCGAGCCCGCCCCGGCGGACACCCCGCCCACGGTGACCCGGCCGGGGTCGCCTCCGAAGGCGGCGATGTTGCGCTGCACCCACTCCAGCGCCGCGATCTGGTCGAGGAATCCGCGGTTGGGCGGCACGTCGTCGAGGAACGCGAATCCCTCCGCGCCCACGCGGCAGTTGATGGTCACCACGACGACTCCCGCCTCGGCCAGCGCTGCCGGGTCGTACATCGGGTCGCTCGACGCCGCCGAGAGGTAGCCGCCCACGGGTATCCACACCAGCACCGGCAGTCCCGCCGCGCCGGGATCCGGAGTGCCGACGTTGAGCGTCAGCCAGTCGGTGCCCTGCGGGGGCACGTCGATCGGCAGGGACAGCGGCACCACGGGGCCGAACTCGACCGCCTGCCTCGTCCCCTCCCAGCGGTGCGGCGGCGCGGGCGCGGCGAAGCGGAGCGCTCCGACCGGGGGCTGGGCGTAGGGGATGCCGCGGAACACCGCGTGCCCCTGCCGCCGGCGCCCCTGCACCACGCCTTCCGTGGTCCGTACCTTTGGCTGTTCGGACATGACGATTCCTTCCCTCAAGTGGACCCAGGGTTATGGGTCAGATGTATTATGTCGACTGTATTGGAACAGTCCTGGGGTACGAGGGAGGGGCCGGCGATGCCGAAACAGGTGGATCACCGCGGACGCCGCGAAGCGATCGCCCGCGCGCTGTGGCGGGTGGTGGAGCAGCGCGGCGTCACACAGCTGACGATGCGCGTGGTGGCGCGGGAGGCGGGCATGTCACTCGGGCAGTTGCAGCACTACTTCGCCTCCCGGACCGCCATGCTCTCCTTCGCCATGGATTTCGCGTCCGAGCAGACCTCGGTGCGCGTACACCAGGGGCTCGAAAAGCTCGGTGACCGTCCGCACCCCCGTGACGTGCTGCGACTGACGCTCGCGGAAATGCTCCCCCTGCATGCCGACGCCCGCGCGACCAGCCGGATGAGTGCCGCCTACGTCCTGGAGGCGCTGCACGACCGGGCCGTGCACGAGCAGGCACGCCGCGGCCTCGTCCAAGGGCGGGCCCTCGTCGAGCAGTTGGTCCGCCAGGCGATCGCCGACGGACACATCGGCTCCGGCCGCGACCCGGCGACCGAGACCAACCTGCTCCTCGCCCTCACCGGCTTCACCTCCCTGATCGAACTCGACGTGATCGAGCCCCAGGACGCGCTCGCCGCGATCGACGTGCATCTGGACCGGCTGTTCAGCAGTACGTGACCTGCCCCCGGACCCGGGGGCAGGTGGGGACAGGATCGGCTCTAGCGCGGGCCACGGCGCCTGGCATCGGTTGGCCGGAGACTTCTCCAGCAGCGCGAGCGCGTCCATCACCGGCCGGCAGGCGGTGTTGTTGCACCTGAAGCCCGGCGTCCGCAGCAGCGGCGGCATCTGCCGGTAGTGCGAGCTGTACGAGGAGCGCAGGGTGCCGCGCCCGGGTCCCGCTTCAGCGCGGCCGTGTCCGAGCCAGGACTACCGGGCCAAGGCCACTCAAAGCCGCTCAAGGCCACTCAAGGCCGCTTAAGGCCCTTAAGGCCGTCCCTCAGCTGATCGAAGGCGAGCCGGGCCGTGGCGGCGGCCCCGGGCCGTACCATCGCGGCCGTCCCGCCCGCCGCGATCCGGCGCCCGTTCTCCTCGGCGAGGATGCGCAGGACGGCGACGATCTGCCCGGCGGCCAGCCGGCCGGTGACACCTCCGCCGAGCACCTCGGCGAGTGCCGCCTCCGACCGGCCCTGATAGGCGTACAGCCGCGCGACCAGGCTGGGCGTCTCATAGATCAGCCGCTGGAACGCGAGCACCTGCGGCTCCTCGCTGAGACCGGTCACCGGGTCGCCGCGCTCCAGCCCGTCGAGGAAGTGCCGGTACAGGGCGTCCAGCGGCGAGAGCCCCTGCGGACGGGCGGCGACCACCCGGGCCGCCTCGCCCTCGTGGTCGGCGAACCGGTGCAGGACCAGGTCCTCCTTGGCGGGGAAGTACCGGAAGAGCGTGGGCTTGGAGACCTCGGCGGCGGCTGCGACCTCGGCGACGGAGACCTGGTCGAACCCGCGCTCCAGGAAGAGCGCGATCGCCGCGTCGGAGATCGCCTGGTACGTCCGCCGCTTCTTCCGGGCCCGCAGCCCGGACCCGCCACCCGAGCCGGGACCACCACCGGGACCGGACCCACCACCCGGACCGGGACCACCGGCCGGGCCGGTACGGGACGTACCGCTCGCACCCTCGTCCGCAGGGCCCGCGCCGGGCCGTTCGCCGCCCTCGCGGCCCGGTCCGCCCGCTTCAGCGGTCATCCCCGCCGCCCCTCTTCCGTACGCGTGCCTCGATGCCGTCCAGGATCGTGCCCATGCCGAACTCGAAGTCGTAATCCCGGTCCTCGGTCCCCGGCTCGGGCTCGGACAGCACCCCCGACCGCAACAGACCGGCCACCGCGGGGAAGCGGTCCGGGTCCACCAGTCGCGCCAGGGTGGCGGCGTAGCGGCGCGTGGCCTCGTCCGCGTCCGTCCCGCCGGCGTCGGCCGCCGCTCCGAGGTCGGCCGTCAGCGCGGCCTCACTGCGCACCCATCCGGTGATCAGCATGATCACCGAGAGTTTCTCACCGTCGTCCAGCCCGGTATCCGCCAGCGCGCTGAGGCCCCGCTCCCACCAGGCGACCGAGTTCGGGGTGGCGGGCGGGCCGGAGATCGGGACGCGCAGGAGCCACAGATTGCGGTGGAGCAGTTCCCGCTGGGCGAGCGCCCAGGCCGTGACGGCCTCCCGCCACCCCGTGCCCGGCGGGGGCGGGAGGGGCGGAGGTCCGGCGGCCGCGTCCTGCATCAGTACGTACAGCTCGTCCTTCGCGGCGACGTACCGGTAGAGGGACATCGTGGAGACACCCAGTTCCTTGGCGACCCGTCCCATCGACACCGCGCCGAGCCCCTCGGCCGCCGCGAGCGCGACCGCCGCGGCGACGATCCGGTCCAGGCTCAGACCGGGCCGGGGCCCCTTGGCGGGACGGTCCCGCAGACCCCACGCCGCTTCGATGCTGGCGGGCAGTCCCGTGCCGTCGTCACCGCTGTCCGTCATCGCTTCCGCCTCGCCTCGCCCGCACTCACTTGACGCACATCCTAGTAATGCGTAACCCTTACACAGTAAAGTGTATGTCATACGCAGAAGATATGAGGGGCGAAGCGCATGAAACAGTCACCGGCCGTCGAGGCCGAAGGTCTCGTCAAGTCCTACGGTGAGGTCCGGGTCCTCGACGGCGTCGACCTGCGCATCGAGCGCGGCACCGTCTTCGCCCTCCTCGGGCCGAACGGCGCGGGCAAGACCACGACCGTCCGTATCCTCGCCACGCTCACCACCGCCGACGCGGGCCGAGCGCGGGTCGCCGGACACGACGTGATCGCCGAGCGGGGGCTCGTACGCCGGGCGATCAGCCTGACCGGCCAGTTCGCGGCCGTCGACGGGCAGCAGACGGGCGAGGAGAACCTCCGCATGATGGCCCGGCTCCAGGGCCTGTCCCGCCCGGCCGCCCGACGCCGCGCCGCCGAACTCCTCGAACGGTTCGACCTCACCACCGCCGCCCGCCGGCCGACGTCCACCTACTCGGGGGGTATGCGCCGACGGCTCGACCTCGCGGCGGGTCTCGTCGGCGACCCCGAGATCGTCTTCCTGGACGAGCCGACGACCGGTCTCGATCCCCGCAGCCGGGCAGAGCTGTGGGAGGTGGTACGGGAGTTGTCGAAGGGCGGTGCGACGGTCTTCCTCACCACGCAGTATCTGGAGGAGGCCGACCGCCTCGCGGACCGGATCGCCCTGGTCGACGGCGGCCGGCTGGTCGCCGAAGGCACGGCGGACGCCCTTAAGGCGCGGGTCGCGGGCCACCGCCTCGACCTCGTCCTCGCCGACGCCGAGGCGTATCTGCGCGTCGCGTCCCGGATCCGGCCGTACGACGGCTCATGGGACCCGGCCCAGGTGCCGGCCGGGCCCGGCCGCACGGCCGAGGCGCACCCGACCGTCCCGCTCCGGCCGTCCGGGGCCCACCGGGCGGGTGCGCACCCGCTCCCGGCTCCCGGCCCCGGGGCCCACCCGGGCTCCGGCGCGCGACAACCGGCCGGGGCGGGCGGTGAGGCGGTGGCCGCGACGCGCGGTGCCGCGGGTCCCGCCGGAACGGGCATCACGGAACCGGCCGCGACCGACACCGCCGGAGCGGACAACCGGTTCGTCCAGCACTTCCCCGAGACCCTCACCATCGGGCTCCCGACGGACGGCAGCGCGGCCGATGTCCGGGCGCTGCTGGACGAGGCCGACCCCGAGCGGTGCGACATCGCCCGGTTCTCCGTCCACCGGGCCACGCTCGACGACGTCTTCCTCACCCTGACCGCCAAGGAGCCCGCGCATGTCTGACACCTGGGCACCCGGCTCATGGCCGGGCCTCACGGCGGCGTTCGCCCGTACGGCGACGATGGCCGGCCGCAGCATCCGCATCAGCCGCCGCAATGTCGACGCCATCATCACCTCGATGGTGCTGCCGCTGATGCTGATGGTCGTCTTCATCTACTTCTTCGGAGGCGCGATCGACACCGGGACCGCGTATGTGACCTATGTCGTCCCCGGCATCCTGGTCCTCAGCGCCGCCTTCGGCTCCGCGTCCACCGCCGTGAGCGTGAGCGAGGACATGAAGGGCGGCATCATCGACCGCTTCCGGTCGCTCGACATGGGCGGCGCACCGATCCTGGCGGGCCATGTCGTCGCCAGCACGGTGCGCAACCTCCTCTCCACGACCCTCGTACTCGGCTTCGCCCTGCTGATCGGCTTCCGCCCCTCGGCGTCACCCGCCGCCTGGCTGGCCGCGGCCGGCCTGCTGCTCGCCTTCCTGGTGGCGATCTCCTGGCTGTCGGCCGCGTTCGGCCTGCTGGCGCGCACCCCCGAGGCGGCGGGCGGCTTCACCTTCTTCATGTCGTTCCTGCCCTATCCGAGCAGCGCGTTCGTCCGCATCGACACCATGCCCGGCTGGCTGCACGCCTTCGCGGACCATCAGCCGGTGACCCCGCTGATCGAGTCCCTGCGCGGGCTGCTGCTCTCCCAGCCGGTGGGGACGTCACCGTGGGTGGCACTGCTGTGGTGCGGGGGGATTCTGGCGGTGTCGATGGCGCTGTCGGGAACGCTGTTCCGGCTGCGGACCCGGTGAAGGCACCGACCGAAGTACGCGTACGGACGAGGTACGCGCCCCGGTGACGGTACGGACGAGGTACCCGTACGGACCCCGTACGGTCCCTCGGCCCGGCGCCGACCGGTTGCGGTCCCTCAGCCGCCCGCCGACCGGAGCCAGTTTCCGTAGACGGACATCACCTGGGGCAGTGTCGGCACGCTCGTAAGACCCAGCGGTCCCCTCGCCGCCGCCAGCGCCCGCCGGACCTTCCAGGCGGCGCGGGGCAGGGCCCGCAGATGCGGATCGGTGCGCGGGCCCAGCACCCGGGCCGCGCGGATGACGTCGGTGAACACCGACTGGACGCGCTTGTAGCGCAGAAGGCGCGGCAGATCGCGCACCCAGGCCCGGGAGCTGCCGGGCAGCACGCTCTCCACGGCGGTCGCCCAGCGCAGGCTGATGCTCTGGGCCTCGCGCTGTCCGTAACGCATCAGATGAAGATGGGTCGCCAGTTCGTACAACGGGTCGCCGATCATGGCGAGTTCCCAGTCGATGGTCCAGAGGTCGCCCTCGGTGTCGACGATGAAGTTGTGGCGGTGCAGATCGCCGTGGACGAGGGTGAAGGGCCGGTTGGTGAGTTCATCGCCCGGCCCGCTGACGAGGGCGTCCAGCGCGGAGACGCGCACACCGAGCCGGTCGAACAGCTCGCCGTATGTGTCGGCGTTGTCCCCGTGGACCCGTTCGCGGGTGAACTCGATGAGCCTGCGCAGAAACCCGGTCGAGTCCTCGCTGTCCGCGGGCGGTCCGCCGGGATCGCAGGTACGGGGCACCTGGTCCAGCTCGTCCGTCTTGATCGAGACCAGTTCCTGGAAGAGCCGGCCGAGCTGGCGCTCATGGCGCAGGGAGAGCGAGCGGACCGGGAGCGCGCCGCCGCCGAGTGAGCGGCTGCCGAGGGTTCGGCCACCGAGCGGGCGGCCCTCGATGAAGCCCTGCAGAAAGACGTTCTCGGCGACCTCGACGGTCTCCGGAATCCGGGAGATCCGGCCGTGCAGCGCGATCAGCAGCCGGTCCTCGGACGCGAAGCACCGCCGGTCGTACCAGAGGGCACCCGGCCGGGGCGCCCGCAGCTTCCCCCGCTCGAACCTGGGGTGCAGGGGGTTCTCCGGGGGCAGCGGGAAGGCATAGGTCTCATGGTGGTAGCCCTTGAGCGGCCCTACGACTCCCCGGTCGTCCCGGCTCAGCGCACCCGCCCGCCGCCGGGCGTCCGAGGCCGTCTCATCAGCGGTCCCATCAGCCGGCTCATCGGCTGTCTCATCTGTCATCGCTGGTGCCCTTGGTGCTTTTGGTGTTCGGGATGAGGAAGTGACAGAGGAAGTGCTGCGAGGAAGCTACCTTTCCGGCCATCCGGCGGAGGTGCTTTCGGCGATGTCACTTCTGTGAGAAGCATCAACTCCGCAAACGTCGGCTCTGCTCATGTGGTCACGGGCTGATGGCTGCGGCGGGTGGTCGCGGCTCGTGGCCACGGCGGGTGGTCGCGGCTCGTGGCCACGGCGGGTGGTCGCGGCTCGTGGTCGCGCCCAGTGAAGTTACAACAGCCGGACAACTCCCGTCAGCCGGCTGACAGCATCGGCCAACTCGGCGTAACTCGGCCCCGGTCAGCGGCCGTCCACAAGAGTTGGCAGGACTTGGCCGTCGTCCCACTGCGACCGGTGCGGCCGGCGCGGCCAGTGCTGTCCGTACGGCACCTGTGGCCCGTGCCGGCCCTCCTGGCCCTCCTGGCCCTGCTGCCGGCGCGGCAACCGCGCCCCCCACAGCCCCTACTGCCCCGACAGTCCCGACTGCCCCTGCTCCAGCACGTCGAGCACACTCAGCAGCTCCGACATCGTGGCTACGATCTCCGTCGCCCCCGCCGCCCGCAACTGCTCGCGCTTCGCCGCGTTGCGGGCGTAGCCGAGAAAGGGGACGCCGAGCTGGGCCGCGGCCTCGCAGTCCGCTGCCGAGTCCCCGATCATCAGGGACTCGGCAGCGGTCGAGCCGGTCGTGTCCAGGGCCCGCCGCAGGCAGTACGGGTCCGGCTTCATCAGCTTGGGGTCGGGCATCCGGCCGTGGATATGGCCGCCGAAGAACTCCGCGAGGCCCACCCGGTCGAGATACCGCCGCACCGCCCGCGCCGAGTTGTTCGTGGTGACGGCCAGCCGGAAGCCGCTGGCGGCGAGCCTGCGTATCAGCGGGGCGGTGCCCTCGGTCGGCTCGGCGGTCCGGGTCGCCCGCAGTTCCTGGGCCGCGAGCTGCGACTCCATCTCGGCCACCAGATCGCTGCCCGGGTACTGGGCGGCCGTGGCCCGCAGCAGGGCGAGGGGATCGTCGGCGAACTCCCTGGCGACCGAGACGTCACCCGGCACGTTCCGGCTGATCCAGACCCTCAGCTCGGCGGCGACGCCGGATGCCGGATGCCCGTCGAAGAGATGACAGACGGGCCCGTCGAAGTCGAAGAGGACGCACTTGGCGGTGGCGAAGAGGCCGAGCACAGCGGTCGGGTGCGAGCCAGTCACATCGCTCCGTCCATCGGGGCAGCGGCCGGACCCGCCATGCCGTCGTGTCCCATGGTGGCCTCGGCAGCAGCCGGGGTTCGCATGGCGCGGCACAGCGCGGGCACAGCACAGTACGGCACAGAGCCGTTCGCGCGAACGCCGTACGATCAGCTGCCGAGGGTAATGTCCATGGCGAGCGTGCCCCAGAGACCGTCGAACCACGCCTGCGATTGCGTGACGAAGATCTCGTCCCGCGTCTCCCCGCCCCGCTCGAAGGGGAAGAGCACCGAGTCGCTGCCCAGCGCGTCGTAGATCTCGGTGGGGGTGTCGTCGATGCGCTCCTCGCGCTTCTTCACCGTGTAGTACGCGAAGAGGGCCTCGGCGCCGTTCAGCAGATACAGCTTCACGGGCGGGGTGAACGGCAGCGCCTTGAGCGTCACTTCCACATCGAGGTCACGGGTGGTGCGCAGGGCCCGCAGGCTGGAGCGCAGCACCCGGCCGTGGCTGTTGCGCAGCGCGAGCCAGTGCTCGTGGACCAGCCGCTCGTCGCCGGACTTCTCGGCCGGGCGGGGAAAGGCCAGCTCCAGATGGCGTGACGGCAGCAGCAGCCGGACCCGGACCGACCTCGGCGCGAGCCGGCCCGTACGCATCAGCCTCAGTGGTTCGGCGATGGCCAGATTGAGCGACTCGGCGGTCAGACAGATCGCGTCGATACGGACCTCGCGCGCCCGGAACGCCTCCATCAGCCGCGGTCCGAGCCCGGCGTCGGTCTGCTGCGGCTCCTCGACGGACGAGCCGGCCGGGGGCGGGAGCGTGATCCGGGCGGGGGCGCCCTTGACGGCCTCGGTGAGCAGCCCGGCCTCCCGCAGGAGCTGAAGGGCCTGCCGGACCGTGCGGCGCTCCACGCCGAACTCCTCCGCCAGGGTCTCCTGCGTCGGCATCCGCTCACCGTCTCTGAGCCGCCCGGCGCGGATGCGCTCGGTCAGGACCCCGGCGACCTCGATGGGCGAGGGCTTCCGCGCTCCCTCTACTGCGCTGACTGCATGGTGCTCAGACGTCACAACAGAACGCTACAACTTCCGACCATCTACCGGAAGATGTCTGAGAGTTGTTTATAAGACATGACCAAGTGGGGACAACTTTAATGAAGTTGGTCGCCACTTGGCCGAGTTGCCATGGCTTCCTCGCGCTTCCCGGCTTCCCGTCCACCGTCGTACGGGGTGCTTCACGCGGCTCGCCCGCACTCCCTGCCGCTCCGCTCCCCAGCCCGAGGAGGGATCGCCGTGCCCTTGATCACCCTTGTCGTAGAGCAGTATGTGCAAGTGCGGTTCGGCTTCGTGGCCGCACTGGGGCTGGCGCTGGTCGCCGTCGGCATCAAGTCCGAGAACGCCACCTGCACGGGGATCGGCGGACTTCTGCTGATGGCCCCGATGGTGTCCACCGGCACCTGACCCGGCCCGCCCGCCATGCCTGCCGGCAAGCTCCGGCCTCACCGGCAGGCACCGGCAGGCACCAGCGGTCACCGGCACGCACCGACAGGCCGACGCCCGCCGACGGACCTCTCAGAAGACGTCGGGGCACCACGGCCGCCTCGGCGTACGGAACACCCACTCCGCCGCCGACGCCGCACCCGCCCGGTTCTCCTCCACCTCGCCCAGCGCCACCAGCCGGGTCACCGACTCGTCGCCCAGATACAGTGCGCCCAACTCCCGTACGTCCAGCGTCAGATGCGGCTCCTCGGCCGTCGGGGCACAGACCGCGCCCTCGGGTGAGGTCTCCAGCCGGAACCGCCCGGACGCGAGCCCGAGCCGGTCACGGATCTCCAGCACCAGGGTGGCGGACGTCCCGTACGTCCGCGCCTCCAGCGCCCGTACGACATCCAGGATCCGTACCCACATGAAGTCCACACAGGTCAGCATCCGCGCCGAGCGCGGGTCGGGCAGCAGCCGGGGCAGCAGATCGTCCGGGGCGCGGTACCCCGTCCGCACGGTGGTGATCCAGTCGATCGAGCAGACGTAGTGCCACAGCGCCCGCTCGGCGGCGGGGGTCACGGCCAGCAGATCGGAGACCTTCGCCGTGTTCAGGGGCTGCTTGCCTTCGCCCCACTTGTCGTCGGCCCGGTAGACGATCAGCCCCTCGATCTCACCGGACGCCGCCCGGTAGACCGCGCAGAACGGCTCGGTCCACGGCTGGCTGGGCACCCGGACCTGGCCGGTGTCGAGCTGCCACTTGCGTTCGTCGCGGCTGACGACTCCGGGCTGGCGCGCGGCCAGCCGGTTGTGCAGCTCCGGGCCCAGCTTGCGGACGTCCGTGACATCCACCAGGTCGATACGGGCGCCTTCCGCCGCGCCGGCGGGGCCCGACCGGCGCGGGTCGAGCCCCGTACGGGGGACGTCGACGGACCACTCGGCGGACGAGGTGGCCGGGCCGAAGCCGTACCGCCCGTAGATCGGGTACTCGGCGGCGACCAGTGAGGCGACCGCGTCGCCGCGCTCCTTGGCCGTCTTCAGGTCCGCCGACATCAGCCGGCTGAGGAGCCCGCGCCTGCGGTGGGTCGGGGAGACGGTGACGTTGGTGACGGCGTTCGACGCGATCCGGGCGCCGCCGACCACCGTGAGCTGCTGGGGGAAGGTGCGATAGGTGGCCACACAGCGGCCGGAGTCGAAGGCTCCGTATGTACGGGACAGCTCGACGCCCGCGCGGCGGCCCGCTATCTCCTCGTCGGACGGGGTCGGCGGGAGGAGGAAGCCGGTGGCCAGGGCCCGCAGCCAGTCGGGGAACTCGGACTCGGTGACTACACGGGTCTCAGGGGTCATACGCCTTACGCTAGGCGCAGCCTCCTCAGAAAGTCGCGCGAATTCCACCGACTTCGGCGCCGCCGCCCAGCAGCGGTGAACGCCCGATCCGCGCGACCACCGGGGCGTCCACCCCCATCAGGGCGAGGCCCCTGGCGAGCACCGGGCCGAGCGCCCGGGAGGCCCCGTCGTCGATCTTGAAGGCCAGGGCGCTGCCGTCCGCGAGCGCCACCGCCTGCACGGCCTCCGCACCCATCTTCGCGAGCGCGCCCGGCACCCCGCGCATCAGCCAGGTGTCGGCCCTGCGGGTACCCGCCACATACTCGGGGTGCGCGCGCATCGCGTCCGCGACCCGCCGCTCGGGCGATGCGGGGTCCGCCAGGACGAGCGCCCGGAACGCCCGCGCGAGCCCCGTCAGACCGATCGCCGGTACGGGCGTGCCACAGCCGTCGGTGCCGGTGGCCGCGACCCGCTCCCCCGACACCTCCTCGACCACCTCGTGGACGAGCCGCTGGAGCGGATGGGCGGGGTCGAGATAGGTCGTACGGTCCCAGCCGTTGCGGACACAGGCCGCGAGCATCGCCGTGTGCTTGCCGGAGCAGTTCATGGTGATCCGCTCCCGTGCGCGCCCGGCGGCGAGATAACTCTCGGCCTCCGCCGGGTCCAGCGGCAGATCGGGCGGGGTCCCCAGCTCACCGGCGGTGAGGCCGTGCTCGGCGAGCATCCTGCGGACGAGATCGAGGTGGAAGACCTCGCCGGAGTGGCTGGCGGCGGCCAGCGCGAGGCGCTCGCCGCCGAGGTCGAGCCCCGAGCGCAGTACGGCGGCGGCCTGGAGGGGCTTGCCGCAGGAGCGCGGGAAGACGGGGGCGGCGGGATCACCGAGCGAGAGCCGCACCCCGCCGTCCGCCGCCAGAACGACCAGCGACCCCCGGTGCCTGCCCTCCACGAACCCGGACCGCACGACCTCCGCGAGGACCGGGGCCTGGCCGCCGGCTGCTGTCGGGCGGGCGTCCATGGTCGGGGTGATGCTCATACGGCTGCCTCCGGGGCGGTTCGCCCGCCTCCGGAAGGATCGCCTCAGGTCAGCAGGTCGTCTACTTGCGCTTCGCCCTCACGGTACCTGCGGGCGATCTCGGCGCTGCAGTCGTCGGCGGTGCGCTGGAGGAGCTGGCGGCGGTGGGAGACCTGCTGCTCGTAGCGGATCAGCCGGCGCATCCCCTCGTGCAGTTCCTGGTCCGTACGGGCGTCGAGGTCGGACAGCTCCACATCCGACAGCATCTCGGCCGCGAGCCTGCGGTACTCCTCGCCGTACGGCGTCGACAGGGTCACATGGCGCGCGGAGCTGCGGTGCCTGGACGGCGCGTCGGCGAGGATCTCGGAGAGCCGGTCCACGACGGGCGCCTCGGGGTCCGTCCGCCGCGCCAGTTCGGCGCGGAGGATGTCGATCCGGCCCTGGAGCAGCCGCCGCACATAGCTGAGATCCGCCTCGTCCCGCTGTGAGTCCCGCCGCAGGGTGCGCAGCTCGGGCAGTCGCAGCGCGGGGAGGTCGTGGTGCGGGGGCTCGGGGAAGGGCGGCGCCTCGTGCGGCCCCTCGGCGGTACGCGGATGGGGCGGGCGCTGGGCGTGGGCGGTCACGGTCCTCGCCCGCGCGGTTGCCGTCACGGCGGTCGCCGTCGGCGATGAGGGTGCCGGAATCGATACGGGACCGGCCGGCTGCCCGGTGCCAGATGTGCTCATATGCGTAATTCCGTCCCCTCGACCGATGCATGGGGTCTCCCCAAGCCCGGAGGGCCGAGGGGATGCACCGCCTCTGTGCATCGTGCCATTCCGGAACCGTTCGACGCAGGCGGTCTGCACCCGTTCAGCCGCAGATAGGTTGGTCTGTATGCGTGCTGTGGTGCAGAGGGTCGACGGGGCGAGTGTCGCCGTGACAGACGAGTCGGGGACCGAGACGGTCGGCGAGATCATCGGCGAGGGACTGTGTGTGCTGGTGGGAGTGACCCATGAGGACACGCCGGAGAAGGCGGCCCAGCTCGCCCGCAAGCTCTGGTCCCTGCGCGTCCTGGAGGGCGAGAAGTCCTGCTCGGACGTGAATGCGCCCTTGCTGGTGATTTCGCAGTTCACTCTCTACGGGGACGCCCGCAAGGGCCGCCGCCCCACCTGGAACGCGGCCGCCCCCGGCCCGGTCGCGGAACCGCTGGTGGACGAGGTGGTGGCCCGCCTGCGCGAGCTGGGCGCGCGCGTGGAGACGGGTCGCTTCGGCGCGACCATGCGTGTCTCCCTGGTGAACCAGGGCCCCTTCACGGTCCTGCTCGACGTCTGAGCCCGGGGGGCGCCGGGCTCCGGTACGGGCCGAATCCGCGCACCGGGGTGCGCACGTCCAGCCCCGCCGAGCTTCCCGTCACCAAGGGCTCGGCGGGGCTCTCTGCGCCTGCCGCGTGAATCCGGATCGCGGAACTCGCTTTCCGTCGCGTGGTGCCTGGTGGTCCGCCGGTGGGTAGGAACCTCACGGGCCCGTGGTCGTTTGGTGCGGCGTACCTTGGATTGAAAGGGAGGTGAGGCAATGTCAGAGCTTGCGAGGAACGTCAAGAAGTACCGGCGCAGTGCGGGCATGAACCAGGAAGACCTGGCGGCAGCGTCGGACCTGTCGGTCTCGACAGTGCAGAAGGTCGAGCAGGGAGGGAGTGCCTACGTCGAGACATTGCATGCGATCGCGCGAGGGCTCGGGGTCCCGACGAGCCTGTTGTTCGTAGCGGACTCGCCGGCTCCTGTGATAGGGGACGAGACGACGCGCCAGAGCTTGTTCGCGCTGCGCATGGCACTCATGCCCCCCGTCGGGCTTGATGGAGTGCTTGCGGGTTCGGCAAGCGCTCCGGGAGAGGCGGAGCGCCCCGAAGAACCGGTCCCGGATCTGCGCCAACGTGTGCTGGACACTCACGCGCTCTACCGTGCGGACAGGTTCGAGTCTGTGGCCCGGATGTTGCCCGACCTACTGCGCAGGACCGAAGCGGCCGTGCTGATGGCCGAGGACCCAGAGCAGCACCGTACGACCGTGACGCGCGCACTCGCGTTGCTGGTCGCGGGGAAGTACCTGACTCAGGTCCGTCAATACGATCTGGCATACCACGCGCTCGCTGAGGGAATTCGGCTCGCCCGGGAAGCGGGAGAGCAGCAGGTCGCAGCTACGGGCGTGGTGGGGCTTGGGTGGCTGCTGCTACGGCAGGACCGCTTTGGCGAGTGCTACCAACTCGCGGTCGCCACTGCGTCCTTCATGGAGCCACGCATGACCGACGTTGACAGCGCACGGGTCGGACTTTGGGGTGAACTGTGGATGCGAGCCGCCGCGTCTGCGGTCCGCGACAACCGGCCCGAAGAGGCCAAGCACGCGCGGAAGATGGTGGACCGCGCTGCTGCGGGGATGGACAAGGAAGATCGAACGTTTCCCACCACGTGGGGCGGATTCGGCCCCGTCAAGGTGGCAGTCAAGTCAATCGAGGACTGTCTGGTAACTGGTCAGAGCCAGAGCGACGCGCGGGAAGTGATCGCCCGTTCGGTGCAGGGAGTTCTGGAACCCAAGGCGCTCCGAAAGCTTGGGTATCCCGCTGAGGGTGCCGATTGGTCCCGGCACAGGCTTGATGTGGCCCGCGCCCACACGCTGCTCGGCTCGCACCAGGACGCCATGGACGAGTTGACGGGAATCAAAGTCACGGGAGCTGAGTGGATCAGGCACCAGCCCATGGCCCGACGCGTCATGGGGGACATCCTTCATTCGCGCAAGCGCACTCTCACCCAAGAGATGCGCGACATGGCCGCCTATCTGCAAGTCGTCGAGTAGGTCCTACGTTCCGTAGGAGTCCCGTCGCTTCGTGTGACGAACTCTGCTGTTCCGCTTGTGGTTTGACGCTCGGTCATCGCCGTACGGTCATCGTGACCTGCCTCACAATCCCCCCGGGGGGCCACGATGACCACCAGGCGTACGGACGCGGACAGGACGCGTCGCCGGAACCTCAACGATGCCGCAGCCGGTGTGCCCGCTGCGCGCGAGCACAACCCCGAGCTGGGGGAATTGCTGCACGACACGTCCACCGGCAAGGTCGGAGAGTTCCAGGGGGCTGTCGGCGGTTTGTGGCAGCTCCGGCCCCCGGGGGGCGGGTTGGAGTGGGACGCGCGACCCGTTGCGGTTGAACCTGCGGATGGCTACGACATCTTGCGCGCCCGCAACGCCGAGGACGAGCGCACCAGGCGGGCACACCGTCGATGACCTTGCACATGACACCCGTAGAAGGGTCCTGGCGTGGTCATGGAGAGGGCCGGGGCCGCTACTTCCTCCGTCCGCCCGGGGGCGGAATCGAGTGGGACGCGCACGGTGCGGACGTTCGTCCGGCCACGGTGGCGGACCAACTCCGGCCCGCTCTGGCCGAGGTGGACGCGCGGAGCCGTAGGGGCTCGGTATGGGGCACGTGATGTGGTCCGGGACTGCTGGGCCGCCGTGGGCCTACCGTGCCGAGGCCGTCGCCGAAGGGCTCGTCATCGGCACCGGGCGGCCCGCACGGTACGTGCTCGGCACATTCGCGAGCCCGTATCCGGGGCGGGTGCTGCGGTGGCTGCGCAAACAGGCAGTGCGGATCGCGGACGGGCTCGACCCGGACCCCGCGTCGGTGCCGTGGCCCGCCGCGCTCCGCCCCGGACCGTCCGCACACACGGGAAACGGGGACGTTGCCTCGGTGTTCCGCGACTGGGCGAACGACGACGGGCCCCCCGACGAGGCACGCCGCCGGCTGGTCACCGGGAACCCGGTCCTGCTGGTGGGCGCAGATGTCACCGGGTGGTACGCGCTCGCCGCGTGGCCGGTGGCCGCACCCGCCCGCATCGCCAGTCCCGGCACCGAACCGTACTCCCCCTCTCCTCCGCTGACGGCACGCAGGGCAGAGGAGGCCAACTCCAACCGCAGCGGCGATACGGAGAACACACGCCGCATCGGGAGGGGACACGACCCCGCCGCGTCATGCCGGTGCCGTACAGACCATCCATCAGATACGGCGCTCGGGCGTCCCGCTCCGCCCCGCCCCCGGCGTGGGTGACCGGGGCCGCCCACCCCGAAAGGCACCGATGTCCGCGATCACCGAACTGACCCGCCCACGCCCCGCACACCCCTGCCACCTCTGCGACACCCTGAAAGCCGCCCTGCGCGCCCGGTCGGCCGCCGGGGACATCGACGGCTTCATCCGCGTCAGCGACGCCCGCACCCTCCACGAGAACACCGCCCACGCCGACACCATCCGCGCGAGCGTCCCCGACATGCCCAAGCGCCCCCGCCGGAGCAGCGAGAACCGCACCCCCCGCCGCACACCCACCGAAGTACAAGCCGCCCAGGAACGCGTCATCGCCGAACGGGCCACCGTCATCGCGACGTACGTCGGGGGCGTGACCCTCGACGACCTCGCACAGACCTACGGCGTAGCCCACTACTGGCTCAAGACCACCCTCACGGAATGGCACGTCCCGGTACGCGACCGCTCCGCCGCCGGAGCCGCCCGGCGCCGGACACCCTGACCCCCGCCCCTGCCGTGCCGGCCAACGATGCTTCCCCAAGCAATCAACCGGCAGGGGCGGGCACCACCCCCAGGGGCCCGCACGGGCCCGGAACACCACCGAGAAAGAGCGCCACATGTTCAGACGCACATCCCACACCGTCCAGGCCGTACGCGCCGACGCGACCAGAGCAGCGAGCGGACAACACACCACCCCGAAAGACAACCAGGCCGCCGCCGAACGCCGCGCCCTCATGCGCGAAGCAAGCAACCACGAACGACGCCAGCACGCACACGAACGAGTACGGATGAGCGACCACAGCCCCGGAGCACCGGACCCGGGCTAACCGGTCATATCCATGACATCCGTTCGGCTGCCGTTCCTCGGCGGTCCCGAACGGGCACGGTCCGGACCCGACCGGGTCCGGACCATCGAGAGGGAGGGACCGACATGACCGTTACCGAGCCCGAGACCGAAATCCCCGAAATCCCCGAGGTCATCGAGACCGACACCGACGACCCCGAGCCGACCGGACCGGGTCAGCCGACGAGCGTCCCGAGGACGGCCAGCGCGACCAGGTCAACATTTTCCGTCGCACCACCACGGCCGGACGCATCGCGGCGTAGGGCCTGCACAATCCCCCGTCCGGCTGTTCCCGTGAGCAGCCGGACGGGCAAGGCACCACCACACCAGTCACACGTTCCGACCCACCAAGGAAGGGAAGGGCAATGACGTTAGTCACTGAGTCCCCGGCCAGGCCGTTTGCTGGAGTCAGCACGCTTGAGTTGGAAATCACCGGCACGTGCCAACTCGCGTGCTCACACTGCCTGTCGGAGTCGAGTCCCCAGGTGAGCCACGGTGCGATGACCCCCGCAGACTGGCGACAGGTGATCACCGACGCTGCCAAGCTCGGGATTGCGCGTGTCCAGCTGATTGGCGGTGAACCCACCGTCCACCCGCAGTGGTGTGGCTTCACCGAACATGCGCTCTCGCTCGGGCTCGCGGTTCAGGTGTACTCCAACCTCTTCAACGTCGCGTGGTCCTGGTGGCCACTGCTGGAGCGGGACGGGGTGACCCTGGCGACCAGCTATTACAGCGACGACCCCCGGGAACACGACACCATCACCGGCAAGCCGGGAAGCTACTTCCGCACCCGTACCAACATCGAGGAAGCCGTTCGGCGGGGCATCTCCCTGTACGTCGGAATCGTGGACGTACTCGATGGGCAGCGGGTCGCGGAAGCACGGTCCGAACTGGTCGGCATGGGCGTGACGGACATCCGGACCGACCGGGTACGCGCGATCGGCCGTGGTGCGTCGCCCGGACAGTCGCCTACGCTCAAGGAGATGTGCGGGCACTGCACCCGAGGGCGCGCGGCAGTGCTGCCGACCGGGGAACTCGCCGGCTGTGTCCTCTCGCGGGACTTCCCGGTCGGTAACGTCCGGGAAAGGCGGCTCGCCGAACTCCTCGGCGGGAAGGAATGGGCAGCACTTGCCGAGAGCATCCCGGCCCCCCGGGCCGCTTGCAGCCCGAACGACACGAACGACTGCAACCCCGCCAAAACCCCGGCCTGTCTGCCCAAGTACCCCAAGAGTGGGTGATGACCATGGATTGGCAACGGCACGCACAGCAGCTTGCGCAACAGGTGACCGACCCTGATTCCCGGTGGCTGTCCCCGGTAGCGAACGTGCCCCGTCACGAACTGGTGCCCCGCTGGTGGGAACGGAACGCAAGCGGCGGGTGGTCGCTGCGGATCGGGGAGGACGACCCCGGCGCGTGGATGAAGGCGGCCTACTCGGACCAATCGCTGATCACCCGGGTCGGTCCCCTGCACGCCGACCACGCCAAGCCCGGCGACCAGACCGAGGGAATGCCCACGTCCTCGGCAACACTGCCGGGCCTGGTCGTGACGATGCTGCGCCATGGCAGGCTCGGTGACGGTCTCGATCTGCTCGACCTGGGCACCGGGGCGGGCGGACTCACCGCCTACGCCGCCCGGCGGATCGGCGATCGGCATGTGACCAGTCTGGACGTTGACCCCTATCTCACCAGCGCGGCGGCGGAACGCCTCGCAAGGCTCGGGCTCCATCCGCGATTCCGCGCGGTGGACGCGACAGCGGAGATCCCGGGCGTCTACGACCGGATCATTGCCACCGTGGGCATGACCCCTGGCCCGGGCTTCCGTCCCATGCTTGGCGCGCTCCGTGAGGGCGGACGGCTGGTCACCACCCTGGCCCGGACCACCATGATTCTCACCGGGTGGAAACAGGCGAACGGTGATGTGGTCGGCAGGATCGAACGGGATTGGGCCGGGTTCATGCTCACCCGGTCCGGGGACGACTATCCGCCCGCACTGTCCGAGCTGTTCGTACTCGCCCGGGAAGCGGACGGGGACGAAACCAGCAAGGGCCGCTATCCCGTCGTCGACGTGGCGGAAGCGTGGGAAGTCCGGTCCATGCTGGAAGTCACCACACCCGGTGTCGAACTCGACTACCAAGTTGAGGACGGACAGCGGACCGCCTACCTGGTCCACCCCGACGGTTCATGGACCCGAGCGTCCGCCGAGTGGACAGAGCCGCCAACCGTGCACCAGGGCGGACCGCAACGACTGTGGGACACCGTGGAACGCATCCGTACATGGATGCTCGCAGAGGGCGGACTGCCCCTGTACGGCGCACAGGCACGCGTCACACCGGACGGAATCATTCACCTGGCCCGTGGGCAATGGGAAGACACCATGGGCGCACAGTAGGCCCCTGACTGCCCCGCCCGTCCGCCGAGTCCTGGTAGGCGGGTGGGGCTACTTGTTGCCCTGGTCGCCCTCTGCGGAACGCACGAAGGTCCCCATGTTCGGCACGGTCGTGATCAACCCGGTCTCGCGAAGTGCTTTCGTCGCCTTGCGTATCGTGTCGCGGTTCACGCCGAACTCGGCAGCCAACCGAACCTCCGAGAGCTGGAAACGCTCCGGGTACTCCCCGCGCTCAATCCTGCGGGTGATCTCTTCCGCGATCTGCTGCCACTTCGGGCGCATGGGGTCGAACTTCACACCGTGACGTTACCGAGGGAGCACCCGTGGCGCATATTCGCCCCGCACCGCCCCTCGGGGTGGACAGGGGGGTACAGGATAATTACCTTCAGAAGCGAAAGCGCCCCGAGGGACCGAATAGGCCCGGTCCCTCGGGGCTCGCCGAAACAGCTTTAAGGGAGCTGAACGACGTTGAGTGATCGTATCTCTCGTGCCCTCGTATGGGTGCTGAACCTTTTCCCGTTGACGCGCCGAACCCGCCCTGGACGGCACACCGCCGAGTACCTCGCCACCCAGCACCGCGACCCCGCGCCCCTGGTCATCTGCACCGCACGCACCCCGGTCCCCGCGCACGTCCTCGCCCGCTCGGTACCCACACCGTTCGGTCACCGCATCGGACCATGGCTGATCGCCAAGGAAGCCGCCGACCGCAAGCGGCAGCGCCGCGTATCGGCCGTGGCGGCGACCCTCGGGCACGATGTGCCGTTCCCGTTCGACGCGTCCCACGTGGCACGGGTGGGGGTGTCGGCATGACACGCGACGCAATCACCAGCGAACCCCCCGCCGAGTCCGGCGCAACATGCTGCGTCTGCAAGCGGTGGACACCCGTACCCATCCCTGTCCGGGACATCGAGCGCGCGAGCGGTGGCCCGGTGACCCTCTACGCGTGCCCCAAGCATGTGGTGGGCCTGACGCCTGCCCCGGTCCCCGGAGAGCTTGAACCGGACGCGTAGCCCCCGCAGACAGCAAGAACGCTCCATGCGACCAACTGTCGTGCGGAGCGTTCTTACCGTCTGACCTGGTGCTTTATGAGATACCAGAGTGTAGGGTCCACCGGGGCTAAGCTCCAGCGACCGGTACGCACCCCGTGCACGAAACCCGCACCACCGTGGCACGGCACGCCCTCCGGGCGTGTCCTCAAACGCCGGACGGGCTGGAGTTGCGCACCCAGGTGAACAACTTCAGCCCCGCCTGGGGGCCCCTCCCAGGCGAAGCTCTGGGGGAGATTGAGGCGCTGGGGGTCCCCCCACGCCGCAGGGCGTAGGGGGCGGTCCGGGGCGGAGCCCCGGGTGGTCAGGGCTCGACCACGGTTTCCTGGGCCGCCGCCGTGGAGCCCGCCACCAGCTCCGCGTCCACCGGCACATTCCGCTTCACCAGCGCCAGCGCGATCGGCCCCAGCTCGTGGTGCCGGGCGGAGGTGGTGACGAAGCCCAGCTTGCGGCCGTCCTCGCCGTCCGACGCGAGCCGGATCGGGGTGCCGGGTCCCGGCAGGTGCACCTCGCTGCCGTCGAGGTGGAGGAAGACGAGCCTGCGCGGTGGCTTCCCCAGGTTCTGGACGCGGGCGACGGTCTCCTGCCCCCGGTAGCAGCCCTTCTCCAGATGGACCGCCGAACCGATCAGACCCACCTCGTGCGGGATGGTGCGATGGTCGGTCTCGAAGCCGAGGCGGGGGCGGTGGGCCTCGACCCGCAGGGCCTCGTACGCGAGGATTCCCGCGAGCGGCCCGTGCGCGGCGGCGAAGGACTCCAGGTCGGCGCGCGGCAGGAAGAGGTCGCGGCCGTGCGGCATCTCCCGTACGGCCACCCCTTCGGGGACCTCGGCGATCGACCCGGCGGGCAGATGCACCACCGCGAAGTCGTCCGTACGGTCGGCCACCTCGACCCGGTAGTAGAACTTCATCGACTCCAGATAGCCGACGAGCGCCTCCTGGCTGCCCGGCTCGACATGCGCCCAGAGGGTCTCGCCGTCGTCCACGAGCGAGAGCGCGTGCTCGATATGGCCGTTCGATGTGAGGATCAGCGCCTCGGTGGCCCGGCCGGCGGGCAGCTCGCTGACATGCTGGGTGACCAGCAGATGGAGCCAGCCGAGCCGGTCGCCCCCGGTGACGGTGACAACACCCCGGTGCGAGAGATCGACGAGGCCGGTGCCGTCCGCGAGGGCGCGCTGTTCGCGGAAGAGATCGCCGTAGTGCGCGGCGACCCCCTCGTCGGCTCCCTCGGCGGGGACGGCGCCGGGCAGGGACAGCAGTGGGCTCTTCATGGAGACAAGCCTACGACTCAGTAGTTGAAGCCTCAGCCGAAGCCCCTGGCGCCGTCGGCGCGGCCTCGCGGGTGGCCTCGCGGGCGGCCCCGGAAGCCGCCTCCCGAGTCGCCTCGGCGGCACACTTCTCGCAGCGGCCGAAGATCGCGAAGTGCTTCATGTCCGTCTCGAACCCGAAGGTCTCGCGCAGCGTGGCCGTGAAGTCCCCGGCGATCCCGACATCGGCCTCGATGACCCCCGCACAGTCCCGGCAGACCAGATGGATGTGGTGATGCCGGTCGGCGAGATGGTAGGTCGGGGCGCCATGGCCGAGATGGGCGTGGGAGACCAGACCCAGCTCTTCGAGGAGTTCCAGGGTCCGGTAGACGGTGGAGACATTGATCCCGGAGGCGGTTTTGCGCACTTCGCAGAGAATGTCGTCGGGTGTCGCGTGCTCCAGGGCGTCGACAGCCTCAAGGACAAGCTGCCGCTGAGGGGTCAGCCGGTAGCCGCGCTGCCTCAGATCGCTCTTCCAGTCGGTGCTCACCACGCCTCCAGTGTATGCAGGGCGCGGCGACCTCCTACCTGAAGAAGGCGATTCCGTCGTCCGGGAGATCCTTCAGGTCCTTCGCCCAGTTCTCGACCTGCTCCGGTGAGACGACCTTCTTCAGCTGCGCGGACATATACGGCCGCAGCGGCACGTCCGGAGTGGACTTCTCGCCCACCCACATCAGGTCGCCCTTCACATAGCCGTAGAGCCGCTTGCCACCGCTGTACGGGTCGGCGGCGGCCGTCCGCGCGACCGCGTCGGTCACCAGGTCGATCTGCGGCTTCTGATCGGCGAGATCGCCGTACCAGACCTCGACAACGCCCTGGTCACGGACCATGACGACCTCGACCTTGCGGTCCTTGTCGATACGCCAGTAGCCGTGCTCGCTCTCCAGCGGCCTGACCTTCTTGCCCTCGGAGTCGAGCACCCAGGAGTGCGAGGCGTACTCCACGAAGTCCCGGCCGTCGTGGCTGAAGGTGACGGACTGGCCGAAGTTGCACTTCTCGGCCCCGGGGAAGTCGGACACGCCCGCGCCCTCCCAGGTCCCGAGGAGGAAGGCGAGGGGGACGAGGTCCGGGTTCAGGTCGGACGGGATCTCGATCATGATCAGCTCTGGCGATCTGCTAGGGCGTGGGCGGTGGTCTCAGGCAGCGGTCAGCGCTGGCCCTGGTACAGCTTCTTCACGGTCAGTACGGCGAACGCGCCGACACCGACACAGACCAGGACCAGCAGGGCCTCGAAGAAGATCTCAAGCACGGGTGCTCCTCGGGTGAGCGGTTGAGCGGGCGAGCGGACGAACGATGGGGCGATGGGGCGAAACACAGACCGGACCCCAGCCTAATGGGTGGGGGCCCGGGAACCGGTGTGAGGTCCGCCCGGGTCAGCCCGGGTCAGCCCGGGTCAGCTGAGCAGCTGACTCTGGAGGACGACCGTCTGGTGGAAGGGTACGGCCGCGACCCGGCCGCCCTCCCGGGAGTGGATCACCAGAGCGAGAGTGTCACCGGCGACGATGTACGCCTGGCGCGTCTCGTGTCCGCCCGCCGGCGCGATCTCCCGGAAGACGTACGCCGACACCGAGTCGGAGCCGCCGTTGCCCCACTCGGGGTCCGGCTCGAACTCGGTGGTGCGGTGGAGGGGAAGCCCGGCCGTCACCCCGGCGGCCAGCTCCCCGGCGAGGAAGAACTCCGCCGTCTGCTCCGACTCGAACCGCAGCAGATAGACCCTGGAGGCCGTGCCGTCGGGCATGGTCCAGCCACGCGCCGCGATATGCCGTACGGAGGCGTCATCGAGCGCCAGCGCGACGGCGGCCCGGTTCTCCGGCGCGAACTCGGCGGCGAACCGCCGCACCGTGGTCCAGCCGCCGTTCAGCCGCCCGTCGGCCCTGCTGCCGCCCGGGGCCGGCAGCAGAAGCCGCCGCAGGTCGGCGTGGTGGATCTGATCCGTATTCTCCTCCGCGAAGGGGTGTGGACTGCCCTGGGGCAGCGCGGGCAGCGACAGCCGGGGATACTCCCAGCGGCCGTCGTCCTCGGTGCCGAGCCCGGGTATGTCAGTGCGCTCCTGGGAGACGACACCGTAGGCGGTGCCCGCGCCCAGTCCCGCGCAGACGAGAAGCGCGGCGCTCCAGCGGGCCACGGCCCGCAGCGCCCGGCGATCGCGGGCGGGTGACTCTCCCCCGGGCGGATTCCCGGGCTCCGGGTCGCCGGACAGCCGGGGCGTGGGCGTGGTCCCGCGCTCCGGGGTCACGGGACGGCGGGTGGGCCCGGTCATATGCGCTCCCCTTGGGACGCGATGCGGTCGAGCTGCCGCTTCAGCAGCTCGGCGACGGCGGACTTGTCGAACGGGTTGACACCCTGGGCAACGACGGTCACCAGTACGCCGGAGGTATGCGCCGAACACGACAGCCGGTTCAGCCCGGTGTCCTCGTCGCCCTCTGAGCCCGGGCGCAGGTCCGCAGACGGCAGATGGCAGACGGCTTGAGGGTGACCCTTGATCTTCGGGCCCTTGGACAGCCCCACGGCACGGGCGAGCTGAGTCCGCAGGTCGTGGTACTCCCGCATCCGCTGCACGTTCCGCGACCGGACGAGCCGCACCTGGACGACGAGGCTGTAGTCCACCGAGGTGAACGAGCGAGTGGCGACGCTCAGTATCCCGAGCCGGTCGATGCTTCTCTCGTTCGCCCGGCGCCGCTCCTCCGTCAGACCGCGGCTCTCCGCCTTGAGCAGCGCGACCGCCTGCTCGCCGGACCGCTCGTCGTCGTTGCCGAACAACTCAAGATCCGGGCCGAGCCGGTAGCCGTCGGGCACCGGAAGCAGCAGGCTGCCGAACGCCGACGGGGATCGTACGGTGTCCGGGGTGGGGTCCTGGACGGGGGCGGCCGCGGACTTGCCCCAGATTCTCGTCGAAGCGGTGCGGTCGGCGTCGTCGGCGCTGACGCCTATGGAGACGAGTCCGGCGGCGATGAGAGCGCCGACGAGTCCGGCGGGGAGGGCGAAACGGATCAGGGCGGACTTCACAGGCGTTCCAGTTGTCGTTCGGCCAGGGCCCGGATGTCGAGGGGACCGATGGGCCGGGAGTCGGTGATGAAGATGTCGGCCACGATGTCTCCGCGCTGGAAGATCGCATGGGCTTCGTAGTACGACTGATTGCCGGCTTGTGCAGGGACCTTGTAGGTGTCGAAGCGGCCGTTTCCGCTGCCCCTGAGGCGATGGCCGTCGTCGATCACTTCGCCCCCGGTGCCGCCGGCGCCCCGTAGGTAGATCTGACGTCCGGCCGTCATGGCCACGGCGGCCTGGTTCCTGCGGAACTGAAGGAGCCGGATCTCGGTCTCCCGGTCGCCCTGCTCCCAGGAGGAGCCCGCGATCCGGCGGAGGTCTTCCGACAGGAGATTCCTGAACGCCCAGGCCGAGTCCTCGAAGCGCAGGGACTCGGTCACGACGTCCGCCCAGCCGTCCCGCAGCCCGGATTCCCTGCTGGTATCCCGCGCCCGCGCCGGTTTGGGCACCAGTAGTCGGCGCAGATCGCCGTCCGGCCCGACCTGGCGGTCCTCGGCCGCCGGGAGAGGCGCCGGGCGCTCGCTCTCCGGGAGCGGCTTCGCCGGATACCCGAGGTCCGGCTGGCTCAGCGCGGGCAGCGGGGTCGGCTGGCGTCCGGCCTGTACGTGGTAGCCGGCGGCGGCCCCGCCGACGATGCCCACCACGGCGGCGAGCGCGACGATGAGGGCGGTCCGACCGCGCGGGCGCGAGGGTGTGACCACCGGGACCTGCTCCGGCTCGGGCTCCGGCCCCTGTTCCGGCTCGGGCTCCGGTACCTGTTCCGGCCCGGATTCCGGCCCCGGCGTGTGCTCCCGGTCCTCTCCTGTCTCCTGCTGATCCTCCCGGTGCCGTCCGGCCGGGTGCCGGGGCTGCCCGCCCGCCGTGGTCTGTCTGTCCGCGTCCTGCGTATCCAAGGAGCCCCTCCACGAGACCTGCCGAACGTCCTCCGTGCACAGAGCAGAC
Source organism: Streptomyces sp. NPDC055078 (assembly GCF_053607985.1). Taxonomy (NCBI): domain Bacteria; kingdom Bacillati; phylum Actinomycetota; class Actinomycetes; order Kitasatosporales; family Streptomycetaceae; genus Streptomyces; species Streptomyces sp. NPDC055078. The sequence continues at coordinate 901 of NZ_JBSGUP010000022.1, read as the reverse complement.
ACGCGGGCGGCCGAAGGAGTTGCGGCGACGGCGCATTACAGTTCCACCATGGCCAAAAAGCTCGTGATCAAGGTGACCGCAGGCGCCGACGCGCCCGAGCGGTGCTCGCAGGCGTTCACCGTGGCGGCCGTCGCCGCGGCCAGTGGCGTCGAGGTGTCGCTCTGGCTCACCGGGGAGTCGTCGTGGTTCGCGCTCCCCGGGCGGGCGGCGGAGTTCGAGCTGCCGCACGCGGCGCCGCTGCCGGATCTGATCGAGTCGATCCGGGCGGCGGGGCAGGTCACGCTCTGCACCCAGTGCGCGGCACGCCGGGAGATCTCGGAGAAGGACGTCATCGACGGTGTGCGGATCGCCGGGGCGCAGGTCTTCGTCAGCGAGATCATGGGGGACGGGGTTCAGGCCCTCGTCTACTGACGTACGCACCGCACATTCGGCACATTCGTGAGGACGGCGCTCGCCACCGCCGACACGGCAGACCTGACCGGCCCACCGGCTATGGGCGGCGCTTGCCGTCCAGTTCGTCCCACCACTTGTCGGACTCGGGGTCACCGCTGGGGTCGTCCCACCAGCGGTCCTCCGGGCCCCGGCGGTTGGCGATCATCGCCGCGAGCGGGGGGATGACCATGGCGACGAAGCACATCGCGACGGCCACCGGGATCGACCAGAGCCGGACGAAGGCCCAGGCGGAGACGAAGAGGAACAGGCACCCGCCCATCAGCAGGAAATAGGCACGTCGACGCCGTGCGTACATGCTTCCAGCGTACGACCGGGAGGGCCGCGCGGGAACGCGGACGGCGTGAGCCTGGCCGGGCGGAACGCCCAAACGGCCGGAACGCGTGCACCGGAGCGGACGTGGCTAGGCCCCGTGTCGGTCGAAAGACCGGCCGGGCGCGCGGGGCGGGAC
>NZ_JBSGUP010000021.1:0-31775 GCF_053607985.1 Streptomyces sp. NPDC055078 | reverse complement strand
GTCTGACCTCAGAAGTCGATGCTTCCGGCGCGGAGAGTGCTCACCTGCTGGCGGCTACGGCACCAAGTCTCTACGACCCGGTAGCTCCCATTAGGCGCGGTGCGCCGTGGGGCTGACGATCTCCATACGGAGATTGCAGACATGCTCATGCCGCTGGTTGGCGTCCACGCCGATCGAGGCCGGGCCGCCCTGGAGCGCCACCGCGAGGATCAGCTCGATACCGCCAGGCAGGACGACCGAGCCGAGGCCGTGCAGCTCACTGCGGATACGGGCGCACAGCGCGCGGGATACCCGCGGGTCCTGGGTGCCCCGGACGCGGACCTGCATCCGCGGTTCGTCGTACGGCAGCCGGGAGTCCGACTCCATGCCGCCGTCGTACAGCGTGAGCACCACAGCGACGCCCGGCGTGGACGGCATCGACTCGATAAACAGATTGCCGCTGGCGCCTGCTGGGTCGTAGGTGACGATGCCGCGCTCGGATAGATACTGGGCGATGCCGTCGAGGAGATCCGGCTCGTCATCCACGAAGCCACCTCCTCAGCGACACCTGCATCATCCGCAGCACCACGTCCCGCTCGGAGTTCATCGGGTCTTCGAGGTACTTGGCCTTACGCCCTGGGAGGTGGTCCCAGTCCATTTCCTCGTGCTGACGCCGGGCGTACACAGTGTCGTAAGAGATCGCCCCGTCGAGGCCATCGACTTGCACCTTCCCTGACTGCTCCAGAGTGCTCTCGTCCAAGGGGACCTGGGCCTTGGAGACGCCAAGGACATGCTCTAGGCCCTTCTCTAGGCCCTCCGATGCGAGTCGTCGGCCGCGGCCGGTCCGCAGAGTCTGCACCCGGCCGGGCGTAAACCGCGTGAACTGCGTCATGCGAGCTGCACCTCCAGATGATCCGGCGTGGCCAGGCCCCCGCCGTCCCGCCGGAGCGCGGCGATCACCGTGGTCGGCCGGCCGGAGGGGAGGGTGACGCGCGACTCTGCCGGACAGACCTCGTTGAGGCGGGCGTACAGGGTGCTGGAGGAGGTGACCTCCTGGCCTTCGCGGTTGCGGACCGTGCGGGTCTGCTCATCCAGGAAGCACCGCACGCTGACGGGCGGCCCGTACCGGGGGCCGTACGCCGAGTCCCCGAGGTACGGCTCCACCGTGACCGTGTGCCGCAGCAGCCAGCCGGGGATCTGGCCCATCAGGACGTCACCAGCCCCAGGACGAAGATGTCGCAGGTCAGATCCGGCGACCGGAGCGCTTCGAGCGCCGCCTCGGCGACCTCCCGCCCGCCACCCGTGCCAGCGCCGGACGACGAGCCTGAGCGCGACAGAGCAGCAGTCCCGATCTTCACCGAGTCCCACCGCCCCGCTACGCCCAGCTCGTCGCCCGTCTCTCCCCACCACTGCACCTGAGCGCAGGTCGCATCCCGGAACGCCGCGGTCACGATGGCGTTCGTCGGGAGTCCGGTCGTCGGGTCCGCGTCGTACCGGCACAGGCGGAACACCTGGGAGTCGAGCATCGTGGACGCCCGCGCGAGGGCGCCCTCGATGCCCGCGGGCGGGGTCTGCCCGGTGTAGGTCTGGTAGTCCGCTGCCGTCGCGTAGATGCGGGCCATGACCACCTCCTACGCGGACGACCCCACGATGACGATGTCGTAGGTGACGGCCGTACCCGCAGCCGAGTTGGCGACCTTCAACAGGTCCCCCGTGCCCGCGGTGACCGCGTACCCGACCGCGTCCGCCGCCCCGGCCATCACGCCGACCGTTGCCCCGGGCCGGAGCGTGACCGTGCCCGTCGCGCCGAGCAGGCTCGCCCACGCGGTCGCGCTGGCGTTGCCGACGACCACGCTGTTGGTGTTTGCCGCGGCGGCCGAGACGAACAGGCCCTTGATCCGTACGAAGGTGATCGCGGCGCCGAAGGCGTCCAGCAGGACCCCGGCGAGGTCGAGATCCTCCGTCGCAGAGGCGGCCAGGGTGCGCCGGTCGTGGAACACCTTGTCGGCCTTCCCCGCCCCGGTGCCGTCGGTCAGATGGACGGCCCGGCGGAACGCCAAACGATCCTCCGACACAGCCAGATCCAGCGCCCGCGACTGGTAGACCGAGGCCGAAATCCCCAGGTCAGTCGTTACCGGCACCGCCGCCACCACCCTCCGTGAACCGTGCGGCCAGCTCGTCCCGAGTCGCGGCCTCAGCGTCCGCCTCGGCCATGCCCTGGGCGACCGCGTACGCCTTCCAGTCCGCCTTGGACGCCGACCGGGCCGGGCGCTTCGGCTCGACAGGCTCCGGCTCCGGGTCAGGCTCGGTACAGCGCCAACCGGAGGCCGGATCGGCGGCCAGCGCGGCGTACCGCTCCGCCTCCTCGCTGTCGGGGACCGGGCGCACCCGCTCGGCCACATGCCCGCCAGCGCCTCGCTCGTAGACCGCCATGATCAACCCACCTTCAGCCCGGTCAGCACACCGTGAGCGCGCTCGTTGCCAAACTTGAGCCCCACCTCGCCGTACAACTGGGACTGGTCGCTCGCGCCGGTCTTGGCGAGCGGCTCCTCGAAGAAGACACCCTTGTCCGGCACGTTGAGGAACACCGGCATGAGCTGCTCCAGCGATGCGACGATGATCGTGTCCTGAGGGACGTGCCGGTCCATCATCACGTTCAGCGTCCCGAAGTCCGTGACCACGGTCGTCACGTCCACACCCCCCACCGTGCGCGAGGTCTCCTGGAACGCGCCCGCGTAGGCGGCGGTCACCGCGCGCTTCTGCGCCGAGTTCAACAGCAGAGTTGCCGTGAGCTGCTCGGAGATGCCGCCGTTGTCGTACGCGAGCTGGAGCAGATCGTTGACGTGCCCGGAGGTGAGCGCGGCCGAGGTCGGCTTCGTGTACGCGATCCCGGTCGCGGTGCCCAGCGTGATCGCCGCGCCGCCGCTGGACGACGACACCTTGAACGTGTTCGCGTCGATCTGGTCGACGAAGTACGCCCGCCCGGCGACGATGCCCGTCGCGGCCCCGGTCGCGGTGAACACGATCCGGTCGCCGTCCACCAGGCCGTGACCGGTGGAGGTGATGGTGTCCGTCGCCGAGGTGGCCCCGGTGGTGGTGGTGCCCTTCGCGATCCTGTTGGTGGTGATCGCGGCCAGCAGGCCCTTGGTCTGGCGCGCGGTCGCGTTGGAGGCGGGCTTGACGTACGAGCCGTTGATGAACGACCAGTTCACGTCCAGTGCCATCTGCTTCAGCATCTGGGCGACCTGCCAGTCCATCTCGTTCGTGACCGGGTTCGAGCCACCGGCGTGGTTGAACGGGGCGGACTGCGGGGAGGCGACCTGCCCGAACGCCGCCTGCTTGGTGTAGCTGACGCTCACCTGCTCCTGGTGGATCTGCACCACGTTCGTCACATTGCCTCGGACCCGCGCTTCGGCCGTCGGGGCGGTCGCGCCCTCGACGCGGGTGCGCTGCCCGGGGTCCCGCAGGTCGTAGCTCTCCCACTCGAACTCGGTCGCGGTGGTCATGCCACCGCCGGTCAGGCCGCCGATCGCGGACAGCAGGGGCGTGTCCTCCGGAGTGAGCGCGAACAGCTCGTTGGTGTAGTTGGGGAGGTTGAACGTGGTGCCCATCCCGGTGATCTGCCCGGCCATGGTCGCTCCTTAGATCATGTCTGTGCGGCCTTCTGCCGCTTGAGTCGGATGACGGTCGCGAAGTCCCGGTTGGCCTGGGCTTCGGCGATCTGCTTGTCGATGGATGCCGCCTGGTCGCCGGAGCCACCGGCGCCGCCCATGTCCCCGCCAGAGCGGCCGGCCCCGCGCGCGGTGGCGAGCTTGGAGAACTTGGTGACAGCGGACTTGATCGCGGGCACGTTGACCTCGCCGTCGTCGCCGACGAACCGGCTCACGTCGATCAGCTCGGCCGCTTCGCCGAGGTCGATCTGTGCGGCGGCGCAGGCGGCGCGGAACTCGGCAGCGGCGAGGCGCTGGCCGTAGTCGGAGGCGGCGGCCGTGCGGCCCTTCGCCTCGGCCTCGGCGACCGCCTTCTCCTGCTCGCTCATCGACGCCTTGCGCAGCTTCTCCAGCTCGGTCGCGGCGGTGCTGTTCTCCTTGGCGCGCTTCTCCCACTGGCGGGCCATGGCCTTCCAGTCCGTGCCGTCACCGGCGGCTCCGGATCCCTGTCCGGACTCCTGTCCGCCCTGGCCAGTGCCCTGGTCGGCGGCACCTTCTCCGGACTGTCCGGATGTGCCGGTCTCACCGGCGCCGGACTGTCCGGATGCGGATCCGCCGTTGTCCCCTGCGCCGCCATCCGCGTAGAGGACCGGGGAGAAAGGGCCCGTGCCGTACCAGGCGGGGTGTGACCATGCGGTCGCCCAGACGGCGCGGCTGAGGGTCTTTTGCATGAGTTTGCTCCCTTTCCGGGGTGCCAGAACGCCGTGCGGCGTCGGGGCATGCGTAAGGCCCCGCACGATGGCGGGGCCCGGGGTAGGACAGTCAGGTGAAGTCGATACAGGGTGGCTCTGGCGTCCACCGCCCGGCCGGCCCGTACCGCGCCTCGGCTGCCTCGCGGGCGGCGGCCATCTGTCGCTCCAGGGCGGCCCGCTCATCGCCGGACAGGGCGCGCAGCGCTTCGAGGCGCTCCTTCAGAGGCATGGCGCGCAGGGCATCCGGTGTGATCACGGGTCCTCCCTGAGCAGTCCAAGCCGCCGGAACGCGGCATCGAGCGCGGCGGCGATGGGCGCGAAGTCGACGGCATCCCAGTATCGGGGGTAGCCGTCGACCAGGCCAGTCCCAGGGATCACGGTCTCACCGTTCGCCGGATCCCGGGCGACCTCCAGACCGGCCAAGAGTCTCCGAACGCCGGAGCGCAGGGCGATCCACTGCGCGTACGCCCGGCCGAACGCCTCCCGCGCGGAGGCGAGGTAGTCGATGTACCGGTGGTCCACGTCGACCGTGTACCGGGTGCCGTCGGCCCGGACCCGGTCTACGAGCGGGGCCCCGTTCTCCATGGTCCGCAGGAAGCCGAGCATCCCGGCCTGCTCGCTGTCCTGGACTGCGGTCCACCACTCGTACAGCACACCGCCAGGGGCGATCGCGTCGTCGGTGAAGAACCGCTTGCCGCCGGGGCCGAGCCCCGCGTGGTCCAGGAAGTGGCCCAGCTCGTGCACGGCCGTCAGCCTCGGCGCCTGACCTTCAGGGTTCAGGGTGATCCGGCGGCCGGTGTACGCGCCCTGGTAGCCGGGCCGGTCCTCCGGTTCGAGCGGGATCGGCCGCATCCCGTCGGGGATGGTGTGGACGCGGTCGATCGCGGCAAGCGCGTCGGCCATGGCCGAACCGGTGGGTGTGGCCGGGTCGATGCCGGTCACCAGGTCGGTGGCGCGATCGGCGTTCTGGCCGGCGGGTGGGGCGTCCTGGCCGTCCGGGCCGGGTTGCTCGGGTCCGGTACGGTCGGCCGCCTGGGGGCGCGGGGGGCCCTGGATCTGCTCACGCTCGGGCTTGCGGCGCAGGTGCTCGTGCGCGGCCACATGCTCGCGCATGGCCTTCTGCCAGGCGCGGACCTTCGCGTTCGCGGCCCGCCGGGTCTGGTCGTCCATCGCCGCAGCCGCCCGGCGCTTCCACCGGCGGATGTGCCGCTCGATCTCCCGCTGCCGCTGCGTGTCCTCGTACGTCGTCCCGGGGGTGGGGTGGGCGGGCGGGCGGGTCGTCACGCCCGGGAGATAGGCGCTGAGGCTATGGCGGCAGTTGGGATGGAAAAGACCGGCAGCCCGCGCCTCGATGAGGCTCCCGGCGATGTGGACGGCGACGGTGGGCTCGGGCCCGCGCCGTCGGAGTAGCCCGCGGCGGGGCTGGGCGGGCGGTGCGGCGTGCGGTACACGGATGGTCTGCGGGCCGGGCGGGCCCGACAGAGTGAGCACCTCGCCCTCCCACTGCTCGCACAGCGGACAGTTCAGCGGGGCATCGGACACGATGACCAGGCCGATACCGACCTCGGCGAGCGCATCCGTATGGCCCTCGATCGCCGCGCGGGCGGTGACGGAGCGGACGGCCATCTCGGCGTACGCCGCCATGTCCCACGACCGGCCGGCCGAGTCCACGAACCCTGAGATGCCCCGGTTCGCGAACTCATCCAACGCCCGCTGGGACGCCTGGCGGCGGGTGAGGCCGCCCAGGAGCGTGGACGCGGACGCCCGCGCGACGACCGCCTGATACGCGTCCACCACGGCCCGCGTGATCCGCTGGTAGACCGGCCGGGTGTCCTGCGCGTACGACGCGGCCAGCCGGTCCACCGCCGGAGCACCGGGCAGGACACGACGGGCCTGGAGCTCCCGGCCGGCGTCCAGTGCGCCCATCTCGGCGGCGGCTGCCTGCCGGCCGCGGTTGTACGCCTCGATCAGCGCGTCGGCGACGGCGCCGTTCGCGTCGGTCTGGAGGGCGTTGCTGATGTCCTCGATGGCCTGTCGCAGGTCGCCGATGCTGCGGGCCTTGATCTCTGCCCACTTGGGGCTGTCGATGCCCTCGGCCAGCGCGGCCCTGAGCTTGTCCAGAAGGGCGAGTTCGGCGGCGTCATACAGCTCACGGACTTTCGCCGCGAGGTCTTCCGCCATCTCCGGGGACACCGGCATGCGGCACCCCCTCGGCTCCGGTCAGCGTTGGGTCCGAGGTCGCGCGGCCGGACTCGCCGAGGATGCGGCGTGTCTCGGCCTGTACCTCGTCGTCGTCCATGCCGGGGTTGGTGAGGCGTACGAGCGTCTCGGTGGACGCGGCCTCCGCTCGGCGCAGCAGCTCGGCGGTGGTGGCGAGTTCGCCGAGCCCTTCGGTGACGGAGTCCTGGAACTCCACCTTCGGCGGCTCGCTGATGTCGAGTCCTGAGACGCCGAATCGGAACCCGGCCTCGACGGCGAGCAGGGCGGCGAGGATGTCGGAGAGGGCGGGGTCGGCGTAGAGGGCCTTGCGCGCCCGGGTGCTCAGACTCCGGCGCTCCCGCGCTTTGATCTCCGTCGCGGTGACCGCCTGCCCGTCACCGTGCTCGCCGAAGGTGCTGGCGCTGTACCCGGCCTGGCGGGCGGCCTGTTCGGTGAGTGCCGCGCAGGTGTCCGCGTGCTCCTTCACTCGGATGGCGAACTGGACCGAGGTGATGGGGTTCGGGTCGCCTGCGCGCGGGAGCATGTTCAGGCCGGTGTAGACCCGCCGGTCCTCGAAGGCCACGCCCTTGCCGGGGCCGAGGGACTCCAGCAAGGTGTCGGCAACGATGATCCGGCTGCGCCCGTCCTGGAGGTCCCGCATCCAACTGGTCCAGGATTCGTCCAGGGCATCCATCAGGCCCTCGATGCCCTGGAAGTCGGACTGTCCCCAGTAGGCCGCGCTCGGGATGTGCCGCCAGGCTCGCGCCGGGCGGACGTTGGGCATGTACGAGGCGGTCAGGTGCTTGTCGGCGCCGGTGTGGAGGCCGCCCTCAGCGTCCACCATCGTGGCGAGGGGCGCCGTCGCGGGGTGGTCCCCCAGCGGCCGGATGGCTCCGAGGGCGGTGAGGCTGCCCTCGTACAAGCCGTGGTAGATCCGGCCCTTCTCGTGGCGCTCCAGGTGCCGCATGACCCTGCGGTCGTTGGTGTCGCCATTGTCGAGGACGGTCCAGAACGTCACCGCGGTGAGCCGCCCATACCGGAACTCCGGAACGGCCCGGTCTGCGGCCACGGTGTCGATCCACGGCCGGTCGCTGACCTCGTCGTCCCAGACAACGCGGAAGTAGGCGCCGCCGAGCGCCGCGCACACCTCCCCTGCCTCCAGCAGGGTGGGGTGGAGGCTCTTCGTCATCGCGTCGAGTCGGGTCTGGGTGGCTTCGTTGGCGCCGATGAGCGCGGGCGGCTCGGAGAAGAGCAGCCCGGAGGAGGTGCGGGCAATGTCACCGGCGAGGGGAATGTGGAGCTTGGATCGCTTCTCGCCTTCGGGGGTGGGCTGCCCCCAGAACCAGCGCGCCAGCATGCCGACCACGCCGCCGCGGTGCTGGGCGGGCCGGTTGACCTGCTCGCGCTGGCCCCGGCCCGCGTAGCGCTGCTCCAGCCGGTCCGGGTCGGCCGAATACCAGGCATCGTGATCAGCCAGCGTCGTCTGCACAACGGGGTCAATCGGCGGCCATGTCATGTCGTGGTCCGGAAGGGGCATGCCACTTCGCTCCCTTCTTCCGGTTGCACTGCGCGTGCGACGGCCTGATGTTGTCCTGGGTGTGGGTTCCGCCCTTGGCGAGCGGCTTTACGTGATCAAACTGAAGGTCAAACCGGCCGGGGATGACTCCACCGCAGATGTGGCACACCATGCCGTACTGGTTGAGCAGCGCGGTAAAGTCGATGGGCCCGGTGCTGGTCTCCTTGATGCGCGCGTATCGTCGTGCGTTGCGCGCCGACTGGTGTTCGCGGACCCTGAGGGGATTCGCTTCCTTCCACCGGTTGATGTTGGCGAGGTGGCGTTCCGGGTTTTGCTCCCGCCATCTGCGGCACCGCTCTGTGTTGTCAGCCTCGCGCTCGGCGTAATACCGCTGGTTGTAGGCCCGGGTCACCTCTGGGCGCTCTGCACGCTGCCGGGCGCGTAGCGCGTTCCGCTTAGCGCGGTCGCGCTTCAGCTTGTCGTAGTGGCGCTGGCACAGTTCCCTGTACCGGCGCGGGGTCGGGCAGCCCTCGGCGGAGCAGATACCCTCAGTCATGTCGGCACTCCTTGTAAGTGTCGGCCATGCCCCGGGACCGTTGGCGCGGTCGCCGGGGTCTGTCTTCGGTTGTTCCTCAAGTATCCCATGAGTCACCGGCATTGAGCATCATGCGGCCACCTCCAGGAGGGTCGGGATGTGGGGCCGCCACAGGGCCTCCGTCGTACGGACCCCGTACCGCAGCGCGTCCGGTCCGTGGTCGTCCTGCTTGATCGGCTTGTCCTCGCCGCGCTCAGCCGCATCCTCATCCCACGCGTAGCCCGGGACTTCGCCCAGCAGCCCGGTACAGGAGCGGTGAATGCGCAGGCGGTCGGCGGCGAACAGGGAGCAGAGGGTGCGGATGCCGTCGAGGACCGAGTTGTCGGCCGGGGTGACGCCGGAGACTCCATCGCGGTGCAGTTGCTCGATGAACGACGCCGCGCTCGGGTCGACCACGGTCCACTCCGGCCGGACGCCGATGAGGTTGGTCTGCGGGTGGGCGAGACCGGCGAGCCAGCGGCGCCGCGCGGCCGAGTACTCGGCATCGGTCATCTGGCGCAGCGCGGTGCGGGAGGTGTGCCGGTACTCGGAGACGACGTAGAGGCGCTGGTCGGTGCCGAGGCCGATGGCGAGGTCGACGAAGTCGTTGACGGTGCCGTAGTCGATGCTGTCGCACAGCCAGCGGGCGATCGGCGGGACGTCATCGACGATGTGGCGGGTCTCGTCGAACATGTCGAACACGGCGCCGGACGCGAGGCACCAGTCGCCGAGGATGAACCGCCGGTACCAGAGGCCGGTGTACTGGCGTTTCAGGCGGGCGACCATCCCCGGGTCGAGGCTGGGGTTGTCGTCGAGGGTGAAGTGCCAGTGCGTCAACCCGACGTGGTCGGCGCGGAGGATGAACTCTTTGCGGAGCCAGTGGAACGGCCCGTCGGGGTTCGTCGTGGCGAGGAGGCGGCTCCGGTCGCCGACGCGGAGCCGGGACAGCAGCATCATCCAGAACGCGTGCGGAACGAGGGTGGCTTCGTCGACGTAGGCGAGGGCGATCGTCGCTCCCCGGATCCGGCCCTCGGCGCGCGCGTCCGAGGCTCCGATGAGGTGGACGGTGCGGCCGAGGATGGTCGCGGTGGTGGAGCCGGTGGTGTGGTGCACCTGCTTGGCGATCGGGCCGAACAGGTGCGTGGACTGGAGCGGGTCGATCAGGTTCCGCTCGATCGTTTGCAGCGTGCGGCCGACAATGACGATCAGGCCATGGTCAGGCGCGACGATGAGCGCGAGCAGGAACGCCAGCAGGCTGGCGATCGTCTTGCCGCTGGACACCGCCCCCGACCAGAGTGCTAGGGGCGCGTCCCGGGCCTCGACGATGCTGGTGATCTGCTTCCGGGACAGCGGCAGGGGCAGGTCACGGAGCATCACCCGCCCCCTCGGTCATGGCGTGGTACGCCGCGGTGAGGCCGGCGGCGAGCTGGCCGAGCATGCTGGTGGCGTCGTCGACTCCGTTGTTGGTGTCGAGGGCTTCGAGCTTGCCGACGGCGGTGACGGCGGTGCTGACGCTGGTGATCAGGGCCCGGCGGTCGAGGGCGGGAAGCCTGTCGACGGTGTACGTGACGGCCGTTCCGGAGGAGACCTCGACCAGGGTGTACGGGCCGCGCTGTTTGAGGTAGGCGAGGTCGTCTTCGGCGACGTCGTAGAGGCCGGCCAGGATCGCGGCGCGGCGCGCTTTGCCGTCGATGACGCGGGCCTGGGTGGCGACGGCGGTGGCGGTGCGGTCGAAGGACAGGCCGAGTTCCTCGGCGAGGACGCTGATGGTGCGTGGGGAGCGCTTGAGCTCCCGGGCGATGGCGTTCCTCCCGAGGCCGTCGGCGTGGAGTCGGCGGATGGCGTCGCGGTCGGCGTCGGTGACGGGGCGGGTGTGCTGGTTGGCTCCCACGGGGTCACCTCCGGGCATGAAGAAACCCCCGCGGGCGGCGGGGGTTGGGGGTTACTGCTGGGGTGGCTGCTGCCAGCCGTGCGGGGGTGTCTGTCCTGGTGGCCCGTACTGGCCTGGCGGTGGTTGCTGGGGGCCGTAGTAGGGCGGGGGCTGGTAGCCCTGCTGGGGAGGCGGCGCCCATTGCTGCTGGGGCGGCATGGCCTGCGGGGGTGGCTGGTAGACCGGGACGGTGGTGGTCGTTTTGCGTCCCATCATGGCGGCGATGGGCCAGCCGGTGATCGCCCAGATTCCGCAGGTGCAGATGGTCAAGATCACGTGAAGCGTGTGGTTCGCGCCGCGTTTCTGCACGTAGCGCTGCTGGTGACTCATGGTTCCCCCCAGGAGTTTTGGGGGCATCGTGGCACGCGCGTGGTGGGTTGTGTAAGGGGAATGCAAAAAGCCCACCGTGTGGGGTGGGCTTCTGTTTCCGGGCACGCCAAATCTGGGGCCCACTGTAGACGAGACGTTCCGTTTCTTCAAGGCGCGCGGGGTGGGTGCGCATGGGTGAGCCCCTGCCGGTGGGGGTGGTCCGGCAGGGGCTCGGTCGGGGGTGTCAGTGGCCGCAGTTGGGTTTTGTCCACCAGCCGCAGCGGGCGCAGTAGATCACCGGTCGGTCACCTCCCGCGCGGGGTGTGGGTGGTGCGGGTGCCGGGTGGGTAGACGATGACCCCTGCTCCGGCCCCTACCGTTCTGACCTGCACGTCTGTGTTGGCGGTAGGGGTGCTCGGTGGGGGAGGGGAGTGGTCCGCTGCATGGGGCACGGATCGCCGGGCGGCGCGCCAGAGGGCTGCGGTGCCGACCGCCCAGACGGTGAGGATCCCGGCCTCTGGGGAGGCGGCGAACACGGCCGCGAGCACTGCCCCGACGGCCACCAGGGCGACGCATCCGCCTGCCGCACGGCTCGGCCTCGGCCCGTCTACGGTGCTCATCCGATCGCTCCGTAGACGACGCCGCCGAGCCAGTTCGCTGCCTGCGCCAGGGGCACGGCGGCGAACCCGGCGACGCCGGAGCTGGTGCCGAGAGTGATGCCGCACCAGGTGCCACAGATCAGCTCTGAGCGGTTCCGGGAGCGCTTCACCGCGGCCACCATGCCGACGGTGAGGAGGAGGACGACGGCGCTCCCGGTCTGGGTGAGCGGGAGGTAGGCGATCGCTGCTCCGGTCTGGCCGATGACGCCGCCGACACCCCAGACGAGGGCGACGTCGCCGAGCCAGGAGGTGATGGCGAGGGTGGTGCCGACGGCCCAGCCGATGAGTCCGGCGGTGGTGAGGGTGGCGAGGGCGCCATACGCCCACGCGGCCAGGAACGGCGCGAGCGCGCTGATGTGGCGGAGCGCGTCCTTGCGGAGTGCTTTCAGTCCAGGCCACCAGGTGATGGCCTGGCGGATGGCGAGGGCGAGGCCGATGGTGACGCCGCCGAGGGTGACGATGGTCATGAGGGGTCCCAGAGGGTGGCGACGAGCGCCATGAGGGTGAGCATGAGGGCGACGGTCCCGAGGAGGGGCGGGATGTCGTGGGCCGCGATGGCGGCGAGACCGAGCAGCGCTGCGAGGGCTGCGAACGCGAACAGCAGGCCGATGACCGGCATCACGAGGTCCGGCGGAACGCTCGCGTGTACCGGGCCACGGTCTCCTCGGACGCGGACGGGTCCGCGGTCGTCCGGACGTAGCGGAGGATGGCGTCCGGATCGGTGATCCCGGAGGCCAGCGCCGTGCGGACGGCCTCGCGGGCGGACGGCCGGATGGGGCTGACGACCGGGTGCGGATGCGTGTCCGCTGGGGTGTCCGTCGTGTCCGGGAGGGTGTCCGTCCCGGTGGCGAGGGCGGCGGCCTCGGCTGCCACCTGCCCTTCGGCCCGGCCGAGTTCGCGCCGGACGGCGACCATCGCGAGGCGCCCGCCGGCCTCGGCTCGCTGCGCGTCGACCCACTGCTGGGTGCGGGAGTCCAGCGGCTTGGCGTGATGCGCCATCACGACGGTCCACCCGGCCTTGGCGATGCCGGAGACGGCAGCTCCGACGATCCCGATGACGAGCCATCCGGCGAGCCATCCGTGCGCGGCAACAGCGGCCATGGCGATCAGGAGCGCCAGGTGTCCGGCGCGGCGCGGGAGTGCGGCCCGGGCGGTGTCGTAGCGGGCGAGCCATTCGAGGGCCATGCACATGATCCACAGCAGATCGAAGACCACGGCCGCGGCGTAGGCGGCGGGGACGATCACGATGCGGGTGAGGAGGTCGCCGATGCTGGCGGTCGACCAGATCACGGAGGCGGTGACGAGGACACCGGCCACGGCGGTGACGGCGGTGAGGACGGTGCGGTCCCAGTCGCGCGGGGGGACGGGGAGGTGGACGGTGTACGGCTCGTCCACGAGTTCGGTGCGGCCGTCGATGGTGTGCGGGATGCGGCGGGTGCGGATCACTGCGCGGGTGCGCGGACCTGCACCGCTAAAGTGCGGCGTAGCCATGGGAGGTCGTATCTCCTGTGGTCAGGACCCCGGCCGGAGCTGCAATCTCCGTGTCCGGGGTCCGTTGCGTTATGGGGTTGTGGTGCGCTTCCGGGCCGCTGCAATCAGCCGTAGTTGCGCGAGCAGCATCCTAGCGGACATGCCAAGCGGGCGGTATCCGGACGGGGTTGGGGTGTCCGGACATGGTGTCCGTCAGGCGGCGCTCACCGTGTCCCTGGTGGTCCACACCTGTCCGCACTGTCCGCAGATCGCGGTCGGGGAGGTCCCGGCGCCGCCGTGGATGGTGAGCTGCCCTCCACACGGGCAGGGTTGCGCGAGCCGGGCGGTGCGCTCCCCGGTGTCGAGGACCTGCTCGATGCGCTCGGCAGCCCCGCGGGCGACGGCGCCGATGTGCTGACGCCGGGTGTCGGTGAGACGGCGGAACGGCCCGGGGCGGCCTTCGACGCGGGCGAGGAGCCACAGCGCGGTGTACGGGGCGCGGGGGGTGTTGCCGCGGAACCGCCAGCGGCGGGGGTCGGCCACGTCGGCGCGGGCTGCGGTCTCGCGGCGGGCCCGGTCGGCGGCCGGCCATTCCCCCCCGGGGAACGGGATGGGTTCGATCTGTACGTCGGCGGCGACGATGTCGGCGCATGCGGCGAGGGCGGCCTCGATGGCGCGCATGGTGTCGTGCACGGCGAGGCGGATCGGCACGGGCCGGACGCCGATCTGCTCGGGGGAGCGTTCCAGGGCTCGGAGGACGTGGGCGTCTTCGGCGTCGGCGGCCTCGATGGCGGCGAGGTAGGTGCGTAGGCCGGCGGGGGGCCATGAGTGCTGGGTGGGTGTGCCGAGGGCGTCGGTGAGGTCTGGCCAGGTGAGAACGATTTGGCGGAGGTGGGTGGCGGTGGTGGTCATCGGTGCTCCGTGGTGCGTGGGGCGGGTACGGTGATCAGCACCTGGGGGGCGTGCCTGGTCTGGGGAGATCGCGGGCGCGCCCCTGCTGCATGTGCGGGGTCAGGCCGGGTCGTACGTCGCGGCGAAGATGTCCGGCTTGCAGGGGTAGAACTCGCCCTTCACACCTTTGATGATCCAGTCCCCGGGCTCGGCCCGCATGGTCCCTTCGAGGGTGTCGATTTCGATGACCATCGGGCCGCCGGTGTAGATCTTCTCCGGATGCGGGACTGCTCGTCCTCCGCACCAGTAGGCGGCCTGGTATGGGGTGATGTCGTTCGTGAGCCGAATCGCTTCGATCTCGATGGGCTTCTTGCGGAACTTCGGCATCAGTTGTCCTTGGGCTGGTCGAGGGCTTGGATGGTGGGGCAGGGCCAGGGGGCGGCGTCGACTCCGGTGCAGTGGGCGCAGTCGCCGAGGCCGTAGTCGTGGTGGAGTCGGCGGACGCGTTCGAGGGCGGCTTCGGCCTGCTCGGCGCGGTCGCGCATGGTGACCCAGTCGCGGCGCAGGCGGTCGGCTTCGCTCTCGGCTCGGTCGCCTCGCTCCTGCCATGCGTACCGCTCGGCGGCCATCTCCTGCCGCTGGGCGAGGAGGCGGCGGCTGGTCTCCTCCTCGGCGGCGAGGCGGGCGCGTAGGGCGTCCAGCTGCGTGTCGGTGATGGTGGACGCGGTCAGGCGGGCGGCGTCGGCGGGCGGGTGCTCGGCTTCGTACCGCCGCTTCGCCGCCCGCACGACCTCGGCGAAGTACGTCCGGTCCTCCTCGTTCATCTCGCCCGTGCCCCGGACGGAGATGGTCTCGCCGTCGACTTCGATGGGTCGGCAGGTGTCGGCGGCGTGGAGTTGGTCGAGTTCGGCCTCGGCGCGGGCGAGGCGGTCGGTGCTCGGGTCGGGTGTGGTGTCGCCCGAATGGATGGTGATGGTGTGGCCGGTGGCCGCAGCGATGGCGCGCAGCAGGTCCGGCGCGGCGGCGGGGAGGACCCTGCTGGCGGTGGACTCGATGAGGCTGCGGTCCTCGGCGCGGATCAGGGCGTACGGGGCGCTCCCGTAGTGCGTGTGCTTGCTGACGATGAGGCGGTCTCCGTCGTCGTCGGTGTGGAAGTACGGGAGGGCGATCTCGGCCTCGGCGGTGGACTCCTCGTCGGCGTCGGCGGGCGGGGTCGGGTATGCGAGGGGGCAGTTGTGGGCGGTGCTGTGCCCGCAGGCGCAGGTGAGGCGGACGCGGGTGTGAGTCACCGGCTGCTCCCTTCGGTCGGGCGGTGGCGGGCGATGTGTTCGGGCATCTGGGATGCCGACTCGCCGACCCTCTGGCTCAACAGATCTGCGCCGCAGTCCCAGCAGATGCCGCCGTCGGTCAGGTCGTCTGTGGTGACCTCGTGGAAGTCGGCGTACCTGCTGGCGGGGGCGGGTTTGTGGTGGAGGCAGTGGTGGAGTCGGCCCCGGTTCTGGCGGTAGCCGACGATTCCGGTGGCGGCAAGGCGCTGGGCCTCGTGGTCGGGGATGAGTTCCGTGGCGCCGCGCCATTCGGTGGTGGGCTCGCTCATCGTCGGCTCCAGGAGATCGGCGTGGGAGGTGCTGCCTCGTCGCCGCGCGCTTGGCGGACCGCTTCCCTGACCGCGTCGGTGCCGCGCGCCGTGGTGGCCGTCGGCTCGGGGTAGATCGGGTCGGGGCGGGCGGTGCCGGCGTCGGTGTGGATGGGTGCGTCGGCGGGCTTGGCGCACACGCAGGTGTTGCTGCGGTACGCCTGCGTGAACGGGTGCGGGTGCCGCCAGCATTCGAGGTGGAGGCCGCATCGGCAGTTCCCGGCGTTGCTGCCGGGGTCGCGGTCGTACTCGTGGATATCGCCGGTCATCGGCTCGGCTCCTCGGTGGCAGCGCGCTTCATGATCTGGATGCCGTCAGCGTGGTCGTGTACGGCGCGGACGATCTGGTCGTGCCAGGACTGGAGGCTCCGATGGCTCTTCGTCAGAGCAGCGAGCTCACGGCGGGCGTCGTCCAGTTGCTCCTGGATGGTCTTGCACGTGCACTGGTCTACGTCGGGGTTGACCACTCGGTTCATGCAGCCGGGGATGAGGAAGCGTCCGCCGTGGCCGTCGTCGTGCCAGTGGCAGGGTCGGGATTCTGGCGGAAGGCCCTGTTCGGCACGAATGCGGTCGGCTTTTTCCTGGAGGGTCTCGGTGTCGTAGGCGTGATCGTGGGCCTGTCCACGGCGCGGGCTCATCGGCTCGGCTCCTCGCACTCGTGCTCGCTGTCTAGGACGAGGCCGTCGTCCTCGTTCCACCAGCCGTCGCCGGACGCTCCGCAGGCGCCGCATTCCCACCGTCCGGCGAGGCTGATGCCTGCGTATCCGCTCGTGCTCATCGGGTCGACTCCTCGGTCGTGGTGGTGGTGCTGGTGGTCAGCTGTTGGGCCACAGGAAGATCGCGGGTACGGCCTCGGGCGGGGCCGGGTCCCAGTCCTGGCGCGGGTTGGCGGCGCGGTGATCGTCGGTGGCGTACCAGTCGCCGCTGTACTCGCTGTGCGCGACGTACAGGGCGTCGTCCATCGTGAAGAGCGGGCTGTACTCGTTGCCTTCGGCGTCGCGGGACATCACGACGGGGGTGTCGTCGGGCAGGTGGGCGAGTTCCGCGAGCTGCTGGCGGAGTTCGGCGAGGGTCATCGCGCTCATCGGGTGGGCTCCTCGGTGGTGTTGTCGCGCTGGTCGTAGAGCTCTGCACGCTCGGGATGGACGCCCTTCATGCGCTGGCCTCGCTTGCCGTAGCACCAGGCGCCGGGGACACTGCCGCAGGCGGGGCAGGCGACGGCCAGCTCGGGCTTGTGGATGGTGGGTTCGCGGCGGGCCATGTGGCGGGCTCCTGACGGTGGTTGAGTGCTGTGGTGTTTGGTGGGGCTGTGTGGGCGCGTGCGGGGCTCGGGGGCTGTGCGGCGGGACTCGGGTCGGGCGAGGCGGCGTTCGGCCGCTGGCGGGCCCGCCAGCGGTACCAAGCGGCGCACGCCAGCGGCCCGCCGCCCACGGCGAAGAAGATGCTGAGCATGGTCGCGGCGATACCGATCACGACGGGCCGGGGTCCGGGGTAGCTCCGCCCTGCTGTTCGAAGGTGCACAGGTTGTGTCCTGCTTCCTTCTGGCACTGGAGGCCGTAGCCGTCGAACTCCGAGTCGGGGCACTGCTGCCACGTCTCGGGGCCGACCAGTCCGGCGGCGGTGCGGATCGCGGCGATCACCTCGGGCACCCGGTCAGGGGTGACGTGGACGATGCCGTGCGGGTCGGCGACGATCGCGACGGCGGGGACCTCGGTGCCGTCCTGGTCGGAGAGCGCCGGGCTGATGTCGAGGGTGTCGCCGTCGTGGTCGGTGTAGCGGTAGAAGCCGGGCGGGGGCATTGGGGTCTCCATTCGTGTGGCCGGCCGGAACCGGATGGGCGGGGAGCGGGGTCGGTGTTCAGCGGGCGGTTCGGCGGCGGTCGGTGCCGGTCATGGCGACGACGGTGGTGTCCTCGGCGAGGCGGGAGACGATCCGTTCGCCGAGGGCGGTCGCGAGGTCGGGTCGTCCGGGGGCGCTGGCAGGGAGGTTGCTGGTGTAGATGCTTGGCCTGCAGGCGTTGTAGCGCTCGTTGATGAGGCGGTAGGTGATCTCTTCGGTCCACTCGCTGCTCTTCGCCGAGCCGAGGTCGTCGAGGAGGAGCAGGGGCACCCTGCACAGTCGGCGGAGTTCTTCTTCGGTGCCGCGGTCGGAGCCTTTGGGGCGGAGGCGGCCGTACATGTCGGCGGCGGTGATTGCGGTGATCTCGTAGACGGTCGGGCCGGTGGTGGCGATGCGGCGGAGGGCGCCGTATGCCTGGTGGGTTTTGCCGGTGCCGGTGGTGCCGGTGAGGAGGAGGTTCCCGGCGCCCTCCGGGTCGGTGGCGACGCGGTCGGCCCAGGCTTGGATGTCGGGGCGGGTGGCGTGGGCGTGGCGGTAGCGGGGTGGGGTGGCGGTGGTCCACCGGTTGAGGGCCCATTGGGCGCGGCGCTGGCGGTGGTATTCGGGGTGGCCGGGCTGGTCGGGTGAGGGGGCGTCGGTGATGGGGCCGGGGGTGATGTCGGCGAGGCCGCGTTGGGCGAGTCCGGCGCGGAGTCGGGCCATGGCGGCGGCGTTGTCGAGGTGGACGGGCTCACTCATGGTCAGAATCCGTTCTCGTAGACGGAGTGGTCGGTCGGGTTGGTCCACGGCTGGTATCCGCCGGGCTCCGTGGGGCGCCGCTGGCGCTCGGACGCCCACTTCGCGCTGCGGCGCATCCACTTCTGCCACTCGGCGGGCCAGTTGTTCCGGCGGCGGCCGTCGGCGCGGTGGTGGTCGACGAACTGGGCGGTCTCGAAGTCGATGTCGAGGGCGGGGCCGAAGGTGTCGACTGCCCATCGCCGCATCGCGTCCGTGAGGGCGAACCCGTCGTCGTCGATGGGGGCGCTGGGCGCGCGCCTCTCAGGGCCCCCGCTTTCCCCTTCTTCCTCAGCCACGGGGGTTCTTGGTGGTTCTACTGGTGGTTGATTGATGGTTAGGGCGGCGTTGAGTGCGTGACGTCCGGACGCAGAATCCGTGACGTCACGCATTTCAAGTGCGTGACGTCCGGACGCAGAGTGCGTGACGTCCCCCTCGGTCACGGACGCAGAATCCGTGACCGTCACGGACGCAGAATCCGTGACACGCTTCGAGCGCGACCGGCGCTTCCGCTCGGCTGCCGCCTGCCGCTCGTCCTCCTCGGCCCGCTCCAGATCCGCCCAATCCGACTCGGGCCGCTTCAGGTGGAGAGCCAGCTGCCAGACCGTCCGGCCGCTCGTCTCACCCGTCGCCTTGATCAGATTTCCGTCTTCGAGACGGCGGAGAGCCCGCTGCACCGTCCGCCGGTCGTACCCGGTCCGGTACTGGAGCCGGAGCACCGACGGGTGAGCACCGCCACCGGACTTGTGGGCGTGCTCGGCGAGCGCCTGAAGCACACCACGAGCGGTGGTGTCGGGCTTGCCCCGGTCAGTGAGCAGCATGGGAGCGTCGTCCATGGCCCACTTGACTGCCTCGGTACTCAACGGTCCTTCTCTCGGTCGTACGGGCGGTGCGGTGGTGCGTGTCTGGGTGGTGGAACGTCAACTGGCGGAATCTGTTACACCCCCCGGCGGGTCGTCGTCCGGGGCGGGGCTCGGGGCCGGCCGCCCCGGACGGAGCAGCGGGGGCGGTCAGGCGGTGGACGGCTGGATCGGGCCGTACCTCTCGATGACCTCGGCGAGGGTGTGCTCGTCTCCGTCGAGGCCGGGGATCTGCATCAGCGGCTCGCCGCCGAGGTCATGGGCGGCGTACTCCCACGGGTCGCCGTCCTGGTCGATCCATCGGATGTCGAGCCGGTACGTCTGCCCGTCGACCACGGTGGTCGGGGTGAGGCAGCGGGCCCACTGGGCGATGAGTTCGTCCCGGGTCGCGTCGCGGGGCCGGGCGGGCATCTGCATGCCGATGAAGCCGCCCGCGTCGTCGATCAGGATGAGAGGCATGTCGGGGCCGGTCTGCCAGGCGCTGAGCGCTGTGGCGGCTTGCTCCCATCGGGCGAGGTACTCGGTGGTGAACCCGGTCAGCGGCACGGGCTGCTGCTCGGCAGCGAACTGGTCGCGCAGGAGCCTGCGCCAGTCGGGGAACGCGCCGTACGTGCTGTCCTCCGTGTCGACGCGGATCTGCCCTGTGCTGCTGGCGAGGTTCAACCGGGTCCGCTCGCCGTCGTGGTCGGCACTCAGCGAGATGGTCACGGTGTCCTCGTTCTCCAGCCACGTGGTCACGGCGGGCACGTCTCCGGCGGGGAGGGCGGCCTGCCAGTCGGCCTCGGCGACGATGGGGGTGCGGGTGACGGCGAGGGTGTAGCGGTCGGTGGCAGCGGCGAAGAGGTGCCCGCCTCGCGCCTCAAGGCGGACGGCGTTCAGGACCGGCAGGGTGTCGTCGGTGCTCATGTGCGGGGTGACCTGCTTGAGCATGCGGTGCAGGTCGTGTGCGGTGATGCTGGTCATGCGAGGTGTCCGTTCTGGTGGTAGGCGTCGGCTGCGTCGGCGGCCTGCTGAGCGAGCGCCTGCTCGGCGCAGACCTTGTGCGCGGGCTTCCGCTTCGAGTCGCGGAGGTGGGTGAGGCCGGGGCAGTAGCGGCACTGCTTCGCGGTCCAGGACCAGTGGTCGGGGTGGCGCCAGTCGAGGAGCCCGCCCGGCGGTGGCGGGGGCTGGGGGCGCGGACGGGCGGTCACGGCGGGCCGCCGAAGATCGCCGCGTACAGCGCCTTGGTGCGCTCCCGCATTGGCCGGTCCTCCAGGTGGTCCGGCGCCACGCAGCCGGGCCGCCCGCATCCGGGGCGGACTTTGCCCACCGGGTCGCGGCCGTGCCGGAGACGGAACGCGACCCGGTAGGCGCTGCGGCAGATCCCGGCGATGCGGATCAGCGGGACGCCGTGGGCGTTGCGGTGGCCGGTCCAGGCGAGGTGCCCGCCGCGGACGCGCCGGGTCCGGGCGTGGAACACGGCCTCCGCGGTGGCGGGCCGGGTGCCGCCTCGGGCGCGGGGGATGCCGAGTGCTGTGCGGGCGCGGGCTGCGGTGGTGGGGTCTACGCCGAGGCGGGCGGCCAGGGCGTGCCAGCCGTAGCGGCCCCCGGCCGTGGCCGGGAGGCTGCTCATCCCGGCCACGGGGGCGGTGGGGGCGGTCACCGGGCCGCCTCGCGCTGCTGCGGGATCAGCGGCCAGTCGGTGCGCACCGTCGCGGCCCGGTGCTCCTTGCCGGGCGTCGTCGCGAAGTGGTCGCGCAGCCCTTCGGCCTGCTCGCGAGCCCAGGTGATCTGCTGGTCGTGGAGCTCGTCAAGGAATCCCTGGCCGACCTCCGCGTACTGCTGGGCGATGCGCCAGGCGACCCGGCATGCGGCGATGGCGTCGGCGTCTGCGGAGTGCGCCTTGTCGAGCCGGACGCCGTAGTGGGCGCACAGGTTTTCGAGCTTCCGGCTGCCGCTCCGGTACGGGTCGACGCGCTTGTCGAGGACGTACGGGTCCACCACGCGGAGCTGGTCCCCGACGATGTCGGTCAGGGGCTGGACGTTGTGGCGGCGTGCCTCCCGGTCGAGCATCGTGAGGTCGAACGCGGCGTTCATCGCCACGATGGGGACGCCGTCCCGGGCGACCTGGGCGAGCGCGGCGACGACCTGCTCCACGACCTCGGCGGCCGGGCGGCCGTCGGCGCGGGCGCGCTCGGTCGTGATGCCGTGGATCTTCGCCGCGCCCTTCGGGATTTCCACCCCGGGGTCGGCGAGCCATGTCGCCGAGGCGGTGGGCTGCTTGCCGCCGCACTGGACGACGCAGGCGGTGACAATGCGGTCCTGTTCGACGTCGACGCCGGTGCTCTCCAGGTCGAATCCGGCGAGGCGGCCGAGGTGCCAGCTCACGAGCCACCCCCGGTGCGCTCGCCGTAGACCCGGCGCCCGAGGTTGTCGAGGGTCTCCTCGTCGCCGGTCTCGTTCGTGACCTTCCGGCCGAGCATCCGCAGATTGCCCAGCTCGTAGCTGATCTGCTGCAACCGTCCCGGTGACGTCTTCGGGTCGAGGATCTCGTCGCGGTACGACTCTGCGGACCGGGCGGGTGCGTCGTTGCCGCGCTCGATGCGGTCCGCGTCCGGGTCCTTGTCGTGCGTCGGCGTCAGCCCGAACGACAGCAGCAGCGTCCGCAGAGCGACGGACTGCGCCTTCGTGGTGCTCTTGTCCGCGGTGTCGAGCGCCTCGCCGCGGGTCTCTAGGGTGAGCGCGTCACCCATCGGCCCCATGATCGTCCAGCGCGTGAGGACGGAGCACTCGCGCATCTTGCCGCCCTTGGCGGTGGGCTTCTCGCCGTACTCCGCGAGGACCTCGGTCGACAGGATGTTGATGCCGTGCTTGAGCGTGACCGGGCCGAAGACGTTCACCACGGTGTCGACGCCGCGGAAGTTGAACCTGGCGCTACCAGGGGCGTTGTACTCCTCACGCTTGCCGATGGCACGGATTTCCTTGCGGACGCGGAGCCAGGCGATGTGGACGGGCACCATCTCGGGGTCGCCGTCGCCGGGTTCGTAGTCCGCCATCGGGTCCGGCCCCGGGGCCGCGGGCTCAGCCTCGGCCGCTCCGTCGGGCCGCTCGTCGGCGGTCAGCTCGCGGCCGGCGGCTGCGGCTGCTTTCTCTCGCAGTCCCATAGTCAGATCCCCTTGAAGGTCTTGGCGATGTCGAGGCGCTCGCCCGGCTTGCTGGTCACGCAGGCGGCGTACGCCTCCGGCCAGCGCTCGGCGAGGAGTTCGAGGTCGATGGCCGGGCGCCCCGCGGTGGGCTCCAGCGAGTAGGCGCGCTCCCCGCCGACGAGGGCGGACTGCGCCGTGCCGAGGGCGGCCAGCAGCCGGGCCTTCGCGGCGGCCTTGCCCTTCTTCGCTGCGGACTCGGCGGCCTGCTCGCGGGCGTAGTCCGCCAGGGCGTCCAGCGCGTCGTCGTGGCGGTCGACGTCGACCGCTCCGGTCCGGGTCGGGTGCATCCGCCGGAACATGGACACGAGAGCGTCGCCGTCGCCGGTGAGCGGCGGGGGCACGGCGGCGCGGACGTGGTCGAACCAGAACCGGTCGACCGCGGCCTCGATGTCGGCGGTGACGTCCTGGTACTGGTCGGCGCGCACGGTGCCCTGGTGATATTCGTTGCCGCCGATCAGCACCGCGTAGTGCATGTGCTCGTAGCCGCACACGCTGATCTGGTGGAGCATCTGCGCGAGGACATCGTCCGGCGGCCCGGCGTGCCACTGCGCGCTCTTGAACGCGCTGCGGGTCTTGACCTCCAGCGCGCACGGAACGCGCTCATCCTCGGCGAGCGGGCACTCGGTGACCCGCCGGTCGAGGGTGGTCATCCGGTGCGGGTGATCATGATGGGCGACCAGACCGATCCGGCGGACCACCGACCGGTTGCGCATGGCCCAGTGCCGGGCCACCGGCTCCTCGTGGACGGTGCCCCAGAACGCTGCCTCGCCCGCGTCGTCGGGGAGTTCGCCGCGCTTGTCGAGGTAGACGTGGGTGGGGGTGCGGTGCTCGTTGACGCCGAGGATGGCGGGGACGTCCGAGGAGCCGATGCCGAAGGTCCGGGCGTGGAGCCAGTCGGCGCGGTCGGCGTCGGCACCGAGGATGAGGCGGCCGGTGGGGGTGACCCTGCGGCCGGCGGCCGGGGCGGTTGCCGCCCCGGCCTGCACGGTGGTGGTCATACGGCGGCCTCCCGGCGGCGCGCGTTCCGCGCGGCGCACTGTGCCGAGTGCGCTTCGGCGCACGGGGCGCAGCGGCAGCCGTAGTTTTTGTAGGTGGAGGGCTTGCCGTGTCCGGCGCGGTCTGCTGCGGCCGGGTCCTGTGCGCGGCGTGCGCGCCAGGTGCGGCAGTAGATGCGGCAGGCGTCGCAGCGGCAGCCCTTGGCGTAGGTGGCGTGGTGGCCGTGTCCGTGGTCGACAGGCGGTCGGCCGCTTCGGCGCTTCGGGGGCTGGGGCAGGATGCCGAGCGTGGCGAGGAGGTCTCGGCAGTCGGCGGCGCTGGTGGCGTGGGCGGCGACGGTGCGTCGGGCCCGGTCGATGTCGGCGCTCATGCGGCATCGTCTCCGGTGGCGTCGGGCGCGGTGCCCGGGCCGGTGGCGGTGGCCTCGTCGGCCATGCGGCGGAGGGTGCGCGCGGCCCATTCCGCACCGCGCTGTACCGGCTCGGGGAACGGCTGGCTGGCGCTGATCAGGTCGGCGGCCTCGGCGAGCACTGCGGCGCGGGTTGGCTCCGGGTTCAGCCAGCGGCCGACCTTGGCCCGGTCCTCGCGGTCCAGCAGGAGGGCTACCGGACGGCCGTCTTCGGCGATGCAGCCGACGACGAGGACTGGCTCCTCTTCGATCGCGGGTTCGGTCGCGGTGTCGAAGCGGTCGACGATCAGCGGCTCGTCGTCGGGGAGGGTGGCGGTGTTGTTGGCGCGGACGGCACCCCGGGAGATCTTCGATGCCAGGCCGTCGATGGCGTCGGCCTGGAGCGCGTGCTGCCGTGATCTGGTCGACCGGTACTGGAGGGCTTTCTTGCCGAGCCAGGCGATGATCTCGGCGTCCCGCTCGGCCCGTACCTCGGCCAGGCGCTGCCGGAACTCGTTCAGCGTCCACGGGGCGGTCCCGGCCTCGGCGTGGCCGTACTCGTCGATCAGGTCGTCGCGGGCGCTCACCGGGCACCCCCAGCCGGGGCGGCGTGGGCGGGCGTGGCGCGGTGGTTGCGGCTGTACCGGTAGGAGAGGCGGGGCGCCCTGCTCTCAAGCCATTCGATCGGCCCGTGGCACCGCCGCAAAGGCTTGTGGTACCACTCCCGGCGCATCGCCAGCCTTCCGCAGCCGGGGCAGGCGACCATCGGGCCGAACGGGGCACCGAGCATGCTGCCCTGCTCGTGCGTGTCGGCACGGCGGACAATGAGGGAGCCGTCGATCGCCTGCTCGCCGTCGAGGTCCGGATAGTCGCCGTCGCTCCAGTACTTCAGGGCTTCGTCCTCGGTCGCCCCGGGGGCTTTGATCACGTAGATGCTGGTGACCTCGACAGCGATCGGCCACTGCATCTCGTCAAGGCCCCAGGCCCCGGCGCGCTCTGCGGCGGCCTCGATCAGTTCGGCGACGGCCGGGTCCGGCTCGGCACCCACGGGCCGGGGGTAGCGGGTACCGAAGTAGTCGTGGTCACCGGCGTGCCCGAGATCGAGCTGGCAGTCGCGGGTGCTGTGGTTCTCGCCCTCGTTGAAGAGGGGCTCGTCGCACCTCATGCGGCACCCCCGGTGGTGTCGCCCTCGGCGATCCGGCGCAGTTGCTCGATGCCGTCGCGCTGCTGGATCAGGTCGATCGCAGCGGCGTACTCGGGGAATCCGGCGGCGAGCCGGGCGCTGTTCGCAGGGTCGGCCAGGTTCCAGGCGGCGAGCAGCCCGGCGGTGAAGCTGCCAGCGGGGTAGCCGCCGTTGCCGTGCATGTGCCACAGGACGTGCGCGGCGACCTCGGGGGTGACGACCGGCTCGGGCTGCTGCTGCGCGACAGCGGCAGCGTCGGCGTTCAGCAGCGCGACCAGATACGCGGCCACCGGTACCGCGTACGTCTCGATGTGCGGCCAGGGGCAGCAGTCGTAGACGCCGTGCTCGTTGCGGATCGGGCCACCGGGGTAGTCGGTGATCATGTGCAGGTTGCCCGGCTCGGCGGTGCATACGGGGGCGATCCCGTCCGGTGACTCGCTGTCGGTGAAGATCACCCGCCACGCGACGGGGGCATCGGGCATTTCGGCGACGGCGGCGCGGGCCTTGTCCAGCGCGGCGGTCAGGTCTCGTGCAGTCATGCGGCGGCCCTCCTGGGCGCGGTGGTGGGGTGGCCGTCTGCGGCGAGCGCCTGCTCGCGGGCGGCGGGGGTGGGGGTTGCGCGCCAGCGGTTCGGGTCGGCGTACCCGTCCTCGCCCATGGCGGCGTCGTGCGCGTCGGCCATCGCGTCGGCCGGGTCGATGGTGTAGTCGGCGCGGTCACGCATCGCTGTCACCACCCGTCTGTGCGGCGAGGGCCGCCTGGCGCTCGGCTGCGATCCGTTCGCCGCGACCGCCCGGGTTCGGCAGGAACTCGCCGCCCGCGCCCTCGATCGCGTCGATCGACTTCCAGATCACCGAGTCGTCCATCACGGTCCGCAGAACGTCGGCACCGACCGTCCAGTCCGTGACAGCCGCCATCGCACGGACCGCAGCCGTCAGGGCGTCACGGGTGGTGAACTCGGCCAGCGTGGCGCCCGAGTGGTGGATCAGCCGCCACGAGTCGCCGACGGGAAACAGGTCGTAGGCGAACAGTCCGGGCGTCTCGGTTTCGTGCGCGGTGGTCGTCAGCGTGCCGCCCGCTCCGAGGCCGAGGCTGATCTTCATGGTCCTGTCACTCACCGGACGCACCGTCCTTGGTCGGCATGTGCGTCAGCGGGTACCAGGCGTCCAGCACCAGGCTGTTGATGTCCGCAGCGATCGCGGCGTTGGCCGCCTGCTCGACGGTCGCGGCAACCAGGGCGAGCGTCGCGTGCACCTGCGCCATGGCGGCCTCGTGCATCGCCTCGGGTGTGGCCCCGTCCTGCTGGCGTTGCCAGTCAGAGGCACGCAGCCGCTCCTCCGCTGCGCGGTAGTGCTCGGGCCCGTTCATGAGTCCCCCAGGTCGTACTCGTCGTGGCGGTCGTCTTCGTTGCGGCAGCGCGTCGAGCACCACGTGCCACCAGGCGGGATGAGGATCGGGCAGCACACGCACGTCGTCAGCGGCTCGGGCGACGGCGCGGGCACCGGGGTGATGACCTGCTGCTCGTGACGCAGCAGGCGGCCGAGGTACGCGATCGGGTTGTGGTCGATCACCACCACGAGGGCGACCAGCAGGGCCACGGCTACGGCCGGGTACACGACGGCGCTCACGACGACCCACCGCCCTTGCGTGCGGTCCGGCGGGCCCGCATCCGGGCCAGGATCTGCACATCAGACGGGGCCTGCCAGGAGTGCATCCCGGCGTCCCGGTGCCACCGGCGCCCGTGCTCCCGCTCCGGGATCCCGCACACGCCGCAGCCGTACGGCTCCGCCAGACCGCCCCCCGAGGCGAGCAGGGTGGCGCGGAGCCGGGCCGGGGCCACCGCAGGCGGCACCTGGTCCACGGAGGCCCCGGCCCGGACCTCGGCCACCAGCCGGGCCGGACCCGCCGCCAACGGCTCCAACACCGCGATCCGCGCCCGCAACCGGTCGACCTCGGCCAACAGCTCCGGCACCGCCTCATGCCATTCCGCAATCGCCACGGCGATGAGTCCGGCCCAGTCCGGGAGGGTCGCCAACACCGTCCCGGACTCCACATGCGTGACCGTGCAGTACGCAGGCTCGCCCGGGTCGTCCGGATCGATCCCCTCGATGCGCCACGCGCCCCGGTACCAGTCGCCCAGGTCGCACTCACGGATGTCCTGCAACCGCTCCGACGACAACCCGTCCCCCGGGCCCGCATGCCCCAACGGCACCGGCAGAGCACCCCGGACCGCCACCGCCTCAGCGATCTCCGCCGCCACCTCCGGCGACAACAGCAACCCCGCGTCCTCCAGCGCCTGAGCCGCCGACACCTGCGGCGAGTCCACGACCCCCCGCTCCCACGCAGCCCGGACCACCGCAGCCGCCCGCGCCACCCGACGCGCCGACGCACTCACGACGCACCGCCGACCGGGCTCATCGCGCCGACCACCGGCACCAGGTCGGCTTCCTTCGCCCACACCCAGCGAGCGATCTTCGCCGGGTCCAGATGCGCCGGAACAAACAACCGGCCACCCTCAGCGTCGACACCGGCCAGACGCCAGCGCCTCCCGTCCTCCGACACGAACAACTCGACCTCGACCTCGACCGAGGCGCTCGGGATACTCGTCACCGGACCTCACCGCCCTTGGCGTCCTCGGCGTCGAGGGCGGCCAGGAGATCGCGGAGGACGTAGTCGAGGGCGGCGGCGGCGCTGAGCATCTCGGTGTGGTCGTGAATGTTCGCGGATGCGCGCTCGGCGAGGACCTTGCGGGCGGTCTTCCGGGCGATGTCGACCGGCGGCACCCAGCTCCGGGCGTCGCGCTCCGGGTCGTGCAGGGGCATGTGGCTCCTCGGCGTTGTCATGCCACACCGCCCAGCTCACCCTGAACCGGGAACTGGTCCGCGTAGTACCGGACCCACGTCTCCTCGAACACCGGCCGATGCCGCTCACACCACGCGTACGTCTCCCGCACGCTCCCGTTCGGAAGATCCGTCTGCCGCTTCCCCGGCTTCTCCCCGTGCTCCGCCTCCCACAGAGACGCCGCCCGCCGGCCGAACCAGGACTGCACCGACTCGACCTCGCGCCGCTTCAGCCCCTTCCCCTTCAGGAAGTCCGGCACGTACAGCGGCACATCCAGCGGATCGACGTCCGGCTCCTCACCGAGCGCCTTGGCCGCGACGAGACGGGCCTTGGCCTCCAGCCACGCTGAGTCGACGATTCCCTCGGCGACCTTCAGCACCCGCATCCGGGCCTCGGCGAGCGCCAGCTTCTCGACCGCCTCGGACCGCTGCGCTTCGGTCGCGGACTCCTCGACCTCCAGCAGATACGTCCGCACCCGGCGGGCGACGTCCGACTCGGTCAGGAGCTGGCCGACATTGAGGATCGCGCGGCGGGTGAAGAGACGCAGGGAGTTGATGTTGATCGGCAGAGGGTCAGACTGACCCTCTGCGGCGCGCTTGAACTCGCGAAGGTCGGATCCGGTCAGCTTGCGCATGCCGTTCTCGGACAGCTCTTCGCTGTTGCGCCGGACGACGCTCTTGATGGCCTCGACGTCCACCTCGTAGTACGAGGCGACGATCTCCGTCGTGGCGTGGATCCCGTCCGGGAGCAGTGCCAGCGCCTTCACCTTGTCGAGTACCTCGACACGGCCAGCGGTCTGAGCCCGCATCGTGCGGGACTCCGTCAGTACCAGCTCACCAGGCTGGTCGGGCATGATGGGAGACACGAGGTCCCCTTCCTCTTTATGGGATTCGATGGGTGGATCTCGCAGGGGTCGCCGTACGGACCTGCACGTCCGGGCGGCCCCGACCTATGCGGGTCAGGCGGCGCGGCGGCCGGCCTGAAGCGGCACAACGGCGGTGCGCTCGTTCTCGCGACGGATGTCGTCGAGCGTGAAAGTGATCCGGCCGCAGTCGTTGTGGTGGATCACCTCGCGCCGGTAGCACTTCTCCTTCAGGACTCGCGCGCTCTTGTACGGCAGCCAGCGCTTGGCGATGACCTCTTCCGGGGTCCAGCGGCGCAGCTCGTCCTCGTCCTCAGCAATGGGCTCTATGGGCGTGGCCTTGGCGGTCACGTCTGCTCCTTGTGGGTGATGGCTTCTGTGGGTACGTCGAGCGCCGTTGCGACCTCACGGACTCGGGTGGAAGCCGACTCGGTGATGAGCCCCCTCTCTAGTCGGGAGAGGTAGCCCCGGTTCAAGCCGGTCTTCTGCTGAAGGGCACGCAGGCTCATGTTTTGAGCTGTACGGATGGCCCTCATGGCTGGTCCGTTCGGTCTCACGCTCAGAAACTACCCGCGCTATCGCTACGCTTGCAAGTCATATGCCTACGTTTTGAGCAATGATTTTGAGCATGTGGGGGGTGGTAGTGGCGATTGGATGCGTGTGATGCAACCCTGCGGGCCTAGGTTCGACGCGAATTCGCTGGTCAAAGCGCAAGGGATACGCTTTTGGGTTGCACGGCCATGCGGCATGATGGGTGCCCATGGACCAGGACATGGAGCGACTGGGGGCAGCGCTGAAGGCGTCCCGCCGAGCGCGTCGGCCGCAGATGACGCAAGAGGGTACGGCGACGCTCCTGGGAGTCAGCCGTGCGACGGTGCAGAACATCGAGCGCGGCACCGGCCCGACCAAGCCGAACGCCACGGTGCGTGAGTACGCTCAGCTACTCGGCTGGACCCCCGACTCCGTTGACCGTGTACTGGCCGGTGGCGAACCTGTCCTGCGGCATCAGGAGCCAGAAGAAGCGCCCCGCCCCAAAGCGGTGGCGCAGGCCACCCCCGAACTGCCGGCCGTGCTCCGTGCCGAGCTGGCCGAGGGGCAGATCCTGGCTCATGGTGTGTACGACCTGACTGAGGACGGGTCGAGCCGGATGGTGGTGGTGGCGATGGGCCCGGAGGGCGCCACCGCAGAAGAGATCACGGAGTTCGCGCACGCGTGGCGTCAACGCCAGCGCGGGCTAAGGCAGTTGGAATCCGGCGAAGAAGGTCACGACGAACAAGGCAACCCTAAGTAGGTGGCTGATGCATCATCAATTGCGTACAGCATCTGCACATGTTGATACTTCTGTGGTTGCATATTCCGATCAGCGCGAGGGGGCCGCCACTCGTAGCCATGTGAGGGACTGATGCGCGTTTCCGTCGTGCGTAGCCACACAATCCCGTCCGGCACAATCGGACTGGAAGATCGATACGAAACCGACCCGGAAACGGGCGTCCGATCTGTCGTCGAAATCATCCTGACATTCAACGACGACGATCTACCCGAAGAGACCGTGGAAGAACTGAGCGCAGTGCTCACCGTCGAGGGCCAGCGGTGGGTCGAGGTCCAGTCCACGACCTACAGCCGTGATGACCTGCCGAAGCCCCCACACATACAGGTGCGGCGAGTCCCCGGCCTGCCCTGCCGAGTCATCCTTGACGACGACCTCGACGACGTGATCGTCCTCTTCCACGACAAAGCGATCAAGGAACCCGGCGCTCGCGCCTATGAGGACTTCCTCATCCGGAGATCAGCGACCTGGATCCGCAAGGAAGGGGCGTGAATGGCCTACGGTGAAAGGGTCTACAAGGTCAAGAACGGCAAGCAGACCAAGCAATTCACTTGGCGTTGCCGCTACAAGAAGCCCGACGGCACGGGATCAGAGCCAGGATTCCCCACCAAGAAGACCGCCGAGGACTGGGGAAATGAACAGGAAGCCGCCATACGGGCGGGCACATGGATTGATCCCGACCTCATGCGAATGCCCTTCGGGAAGTTCGCGCGGAAGTTCATGGAAGCGCGCCAGAAGCGAGGCCGCACGGTCGACACCCGGTGGCGGAACCTGGAGAAGTACATCCTCCCGAAGTGGGAGACCACGCCTCTGATATCGATCAACTGGTTCGACGTCGACTCATGGCAGCTCACCCTCCCCTGCGACAAGGTCACCGCCGGCCACTGCGTCTCCCTGATGTCGACCATCCTCACGGCCGCCGTCGACGCCCGGCACCTGCCGGTGAATCCGCTCGTCGGCCGCCGTCGCTCGCAGGGCATCGTCACGGAGCCGACTGCCAAGCCGCAGACGAGGAAGGCGGTCGAGGACCGGTGGCACACCGCCGAGTCGGTGCTGCGCGTCGCCGAGCGACTCGGTCCGGCGAAGGGGCTGCACGTCATCACCACGGCCTGGACGGGCCTGTGCTGGGGCGAGGGAGTCGGACTGCACCGAGACCGGGCGCTGCTCACCCGGAGGCAGGAGCATGACGGAGGGTGGTACGAGTGCCCGATCCTCCGTATCGACCAGGAGGTCGCTGAGTACGAGCAGCGCGGCGAGGATGGGAAGAAGTTGGGCACTGTGCTCCAGCTGGAGCCGGTGAAGACGGAATGGCGGGTGCGGGACCTGGACTTGGCGCCGTTCCTTGCCCGGCTCTGGCGGTACCACCTCGCTGACTGGACGCACCCGTACGTGCTGTCAACGCCCTCGGAGGGGAAGTGGTGGCGCCGAGGGAACTGGGGGAAGCAGCTGCGGCCGGCGGCGGACGGGCGCCCGGAGCGGCTGAAGCGGCAGGGCGTCAGTGCGCGGGAGAAGTGGGAACCGATCGCCCCGGGGATGACGATGCGGGATCTTCGGCACACGCACGACACGTGGCAGGAGCAGATCGGGGTGAAGGCTCCGCTGGCGTTCGAGCAGGCGGGGCACAAGCGGCCGGGGATCAAGGCGGTGTACCAGCACCCGACACCCACGATGCGGCAGGTGCGGCTAGAGGGTCTGCAGGAGATCTACGAGCGGGCAATGCGCAACATCGGGCTGACAACGCTGTGGGGGCGGGTCGACCTCGTGAAGCACCCGAAAGAAGATGATCTCCTAAATCCCTCCTAAACGATCACATTGGAGCCCCGTACCGATCTTGGTACGGGGCTCCGGTACTGGTCACAGCTGTGCCCCCGGCAGGATTCGAACCTGCGACACCCGCTTTAGGAGAATGGCTTTTCGAACTTCCGGGGCGATCCCCGGACCTGCGATCTGCTGGCC
>NZ_JBSGUP010000020.1:0-32357 GCF_053607985.1 Streptomyces sp. NPDC055078 | reverse complement strand
GGGCCCGGCGGCTCCTGCCGCTCCTGCCGCTCCTGAGGTTCCTGCGGTTCCTGTGGGCGGGCGGTCCGGCCCGCCGTACGGCGCACCGGGGGCCTGCCCGGCGCGTCCCGCAGGGGCATGGCGGCATCCTGACAGGCGGCCAGATAGAGGGCGTCGCCCAGTTCGCTCCAGGTCGGCGGCTCCCGTTCGGGCGCACGGGTGTCGGCCCGCGCGGCCGTGACGGGCCGGGCGGGCGGCTCCGGGGGCACCGCCGCCGGTGCGGTCATCCTGTCCTCGATTCCGCCCCCGCTCCGTCGAGCCGGTGCCACAGGGCGTCCACCAGCTCCTGGAGTGCTTCTTCGCCGTCTCCTTCGGGGAAGCGTCCCGAGGTCGCCAGGAAGACGGAGTTGAGCAGCTGGTCGACGGCCAGGCCACCGCGCTCACGGCTGCGCTGGAGGAACTGGCCGATCAGCTCGCCGCCCCGGGTGCCGGTCACGGTGGACTCGGTGAGATGGGCGGCGACCATGTCGACGAGCTGGGAGTGATCGGGGTCCGGCATGTCCAGCCGCAGACAGCGGCGCAGAAACGCGGGCGGGAACTCACGCTCGCCGTTGGAGGTGATGATCACGACGGGGAAGGCCCGGCAGCGCACGATTCCGTCGACAATGTCCGCGCTGCCCCGAGGATCGTCGGTCAGCACGCTCACCCGGGGGTGCCGGCGGCGGACCCGCAGCAGCTCGGGGACCGGGAACTGACCCTCCTCGAACACGCTGAGCAGGTCGTTCGCCAGATCCTGGTCGCACTTGTCGAGTTCGTCGATGAGCAGGACCCGGGGGGTCTCGTGCGGGAGCAGCGCCGTGCCCAGCGGGCCGAGCTGGAGATAGTCGCCGATCCCGGGGAGCGCGGCGTCCGCGCCGCCCCCGGGGGCCGGGGCGCCGGGCCCTCCCGGCTCCGGTTCCGGGGCGGCGGCCGGTCCCGGGTTCGGAGCGGCGGCCAGTCCCGGGTTCGGAGCGGCGGCCGGTCCCGGCTTCGGGGTGCCGGGCGGTGCCGCATCGCCCGCCAGGGTCCGTAACGCGGCCGGATCCCGTACGCCCTCCAGGGTCCGCAGCGCCGCCGAATCCTGTACGCGGCCGATCGCGTCGTACTCGTACAGCCCGGAGCGGAGCGTGGTGCGGCTGGTGATGTGCCAGCGCAGGACGCGGCCCAGGCGCAGCTCCCGGCTGATCCGGTACGCCAGGGACGACTTGCCGGTGCCGGGCCGGCCGGTCACCAGCAGGGGGCGGCGCAGATACAGGGCCGCGTTGACCATGTCCGCCTCGCGGCGGAGCTGCCCGGACGTCAGGGCCGGTGAGGCGAACCTGCCGAGCCTGCGCTCGATCTCCTCGTCGTCGGACGGCGGCGGGGGGACGACGGGGGCGCCGGTGAACCGCCGCCACGGGGGAGGGTCGGGCAGCAGCTCGCGCAGACTGGTGTCGTACAGCGGCCGGCCGGTGCCCCGGTAGATCCACCACCGCGTCTGGTCGGGGGAGGGCGTGCCGGTGCCGGGCGTGCCGTCGCTCCCACCCGGGTCCGGCGGCTGCTCGGAGCCGTCGCCCACCGGCTGGCCGGGGACGTGCGGCAGCGCGTCGGTGTCCCGGCCGGTGCCGCGAGGACTCTTGGCGGAACCGCGTGCGGCCCTGGGGCGCCCGCCCCGTGCCTCGCCGTCGTCAGGATGCATCTCGACCTGTCCTCCCCCTCTGCCTCCCCTGCGCGGAAGACGCGGCGATGGGTGCCCGTACGCCGGGAAGGCGGTACGGATCGTCCCACAGCAGCGCCACATGGCGACCGAGCGTAGAGTCTCCCCCTGTAGCATCCTCGTCTTTCGCGTCGATGCGCAACGATCTGACCGCATCCGGCAGTCGGCGGATTCCCTTACTGGCCATCAGATCGGCCAGCTCGCCCCGGAACACCGGATCGCTTCCGCCACGCCTGTCCCAGACGACCACCGGAACCCCGGCGCGCAGCGATTCCCCCAGCTCGTCCACGCCAGGACCGCCCGCCGCCGGATGGCGCGGCGGGCCGCTGAGGACGACCACCGCGGGGGGCGGATCGGTGAGCAGCCGGGAGCGCTGGTCGTCGGGGAACCAGTGGACCGGGCCCGCGCGGTCGTCCCGGAGCGCGTCCCAGCGTCGGCCCCAGCGGCCGTGCGTGTCGGTGCGTTCCATCCGTTCGAGGCTGCGCAGTACCACCGGATGGTCCTCTCCGAGCGTGCCGTCCGCGCCGTGGAAGCCCTTCTTCGCCCAGCGCTCCACCGGCAGTTGCAGCAGCTCCCTGGGGAGCAGGAACTCCAGCGTCAGATCCTCCTTGCAGAAGTACGCCCAGCCGGTCTCGGCCTGTTCCACCAGCGACTGGACGTGCTCGGGCAGTTCGTCCACACCGATCCGCAGATCGCCGCCCCGGACCGGGTAGGGCTCGGGCCCGCCCAGCCGCCACCAGTACGACAGCAGCCGTTCGCCGTCGTGGTCGGGGTCGGGCAGCGGGCGCAGTCGGATCAGCAGACAGGCGCCCGGCTCCCACAGATCCTCCCGCTCATCGCGCTCCTCGCCGATGGCTTGAATCGATGTCACGGAAGGGGGACCGGCGGCGGCGATGGCATCGGTCCCGGCCACCGCGACGGCGAGCGCCGGCGCCTCACCGCCCGTGCGGTCGGCCGCCTGGCCGGGGTGACCGGGGTGACCTGGGTGGCCGGGGGTGCCCGTCTGGCCCGTCTGGCCCGGGTGGCCTGTCTGGCCCGGGTGGCCCGGGTGCTCGTCGGGTCGGACGCGGTGCTCGGCCACCCAGTCGAGCAGCTCCTGCCGCTGCTGGTCCTTCGCGTACCGGGCGAGCTGTTCGACCAGCAGCACACAGGGCAGCGGCTGGCCGGGCCGGGCGTTGAGGGTCGCGGAATGGACGACCGCGAGCCAGGGCTCGGTGCAGTACGAGGGCGGCGGGTCGGCGCGGTAGCGCAGGAAGTCCTTGTACACGGCGGCCATGTCGGGCACATCGAGCCCCCCGAGCAGGGCCATCAGCCGCGCCCACTCCTTCGCCGGGAACAGCGGCACCTCGGCCACCGCGATGGCGACGCGCACCCGCTCGGTGTGCCGGGTGTCGCCCTCCAGCAGTTCGACCACGGCGCCCAGCACATGGAGGCCGTCGGGGTACTCCAGCACGGCCATCAGCAGCGAGGACAGATACGTACGCCGCCTGCTGCTCTCCGGCAGCGCGATCGAGGATCCCAGCCGGCGGCCGGTGATCCGCGCGCACTCGCGGAGCGTGGCCGTCTCGTCGAACGCGGGCACCCGGTCCAGCGCGTCGAGCACGATCTTCGGCGGACTCCAGTCCTCCGTCACCCGGCACCACCGCCCGGGTCCGCCGGCCACACTCTGTCGAGCAGGCCGAGCGCCGCCCGCGCGGGCTCCGACGCGTCGTCGATCAGCCGCAGGGCGTCGGCGAGGGCCCGCCGCCCCTGGCGGTGGTCCACACACGCCCGTACGACGTAGAACGTCTGGAGCCGGGGCGTCACGCTGTCCCGGACACTGTGCCGGATCACGGCGGGCAGCAGCCTGCGCAGGGTCGCGGCGCCGTCGTCCTCGACCCGGGGCACGCGCAGCAGGGCGTCCGCGATGGCGAACTGGGCGGCGTCGGAGGGCAGTTGGGCGGGAGGTGGGGTGGGGCTCGCGGCAGGGGCTCCGGCGTCGGGGCACAGTTCGTGAAGTCCGGGCCACAGCCGGGCGATGGCCTCGGTCGGGAGCATCCAGGCGATCCGGGTGTCGCGTTCGTTGTACGCGGCGGTGATCAGCCCGATGATCCGGCCCGCCGCCGGGTCCCACACCCCGGCCCCGCTGAAGCCCGGCTCGATCCTGGCCCCCGTCGTCCCCGCGCCCTCCAACTGGACCCACTCGTGGTGCGGCCCGCCCCGCCCCACCAGCCGGGCCGTCGCCCAGAGGCCGTCGGGGACCGGCTCGGGATGCCCGTACACGCTCACCTCACGCCGGTCCGGCTCACCGCACCTCCCGAGGCGGGCCGGTGTGCCCGCGAGGGGCGCGGTCACCAGCACCGCGAGGTCGCCGGACGCCCCGCCGGCGTACGGGCCGGGAAACCAGCCGCCCGCGACGACCGTCGCCTCGGCGGGGGAGGTGTCCGTGGCGCCCCCCGCACCCGTGGCGCCCCCTGCACTCGTGGCGCCGCCCGCACCCGTGGCGACCCCTGGGCCTTCGGCCGCCAGATAGACCGGGCCCGCCGGGGCGTCGGGCGGTGGACCGTTCCTGCCGCCCGCTCCGGCGCCGGTTGCGGACGCCACCACATGCGCGCAGGTGAGCACCATCGTGGGTGTCACCAGGACCCCGGCGCCGTGGACCGTCCCCCGGGCCGAGAGGACGCGCAGCCTCCCCGTGCCCGCCGCAGGCCGTAACTCCCCCATGACCACTGCCCCGCTCCTTCCCCCGTGTGGATACGACGGAGCGCGTTCCCCGTATGCGGCAAGCGTACGAAGGTCGCGCGCGCGACGCACCGACAGCGCGTATCTCGGATGACAGTGCGTACCACGGAGCATTGCCGGTTGAGCCGTGAACGAAGCGTGTCCCGGGCGGCACGGGACGGTGTTGTGACCGGCGCTTGTAGCATCGGATGCCAGTCGGCGGAGAGGAGACCGGCGTGGCCAGGGCCGATGCCCCCGGGGCGTCCCGTATCGAGCGCGAGGGCGAGCGGAGGGGCGAGCGCGAGGGCGAGCGCGAGGGCGAGCGGAAGGGTGAGCGCAAGGGCGAACGCACCCGGCGGCGCATTCTTCAGACGGCGCGCGCGCAGTTCGGGAAGGTGGGCTACGAGCGGGCCACCATCCGGGCCATCGCGGCGGCGGCGGATGTCGACAAGGCGTCCGTCATCCAGTACTTCGGCACCAAGCAGGAGCTGTTCCGCGAGGCCGTCGACTGGGAGATCCCCGTCGCCGAGCTGACCACCGACGACCCGGGCGAGTCGCTGGAGAACTATCTGCGCACCATGCTCGGCGCCTGGTCGAAGGACCCGGACAGCCCGATGACCGCGCTGCTGCGGACCAGCATGACCAGTGACGAGGCCGCCGAGTTGCTGCGTACCCGGGTCACCGCGCAGGCGATCGACCCGGTCGCCGCGCGGCTCGACGACCCCGACGCCCGGCTGCGGGCCGCGCTGACCGGCGCGATGATGATGGGCATCGCGACCCACCGCCATCTGCTGCGGATGCCGGACCTGGCGGGTGCGGACGTGGAGGACATCCTGCGCCTCGCGGTACCGGTGCTGCGCTCGCTGATCGAACCGGCGGAGCCGGGCGGCGGCTGAACCGGTGACCGGTCACGGTTTCCTGAGCACTGACCGGCGGCCGGTCGCCGTGCCCTGAGCACTGACCGGCGGCCGGTCACGGCTTCCAGAGCACTGACCGGCGGCCGGTCACGGCTTCCTGAGCACCTCGGTCAGGGCCGAGATGCTGTGGTCGCGATGGCCCGCCTCGGCCGCGCGCCAACCTTTTTGACAGGAGGCGTTTCCCCTCGGGAGCGGACACGTGCGCGGGGCCCTCGGGTGTTCCCCGGGCCTTCGGTGCGCCTCGAACCCGACCCGACCGTGTGGCGCACCTCACATATTTTCTCAACGTCCGGTGAGAAATAAAACTCAACACCTGTTTATTTTTTATGGGTGGCGGCCAGCATCCGCTGGACCGGCTCCTGCTCGACCCTCTCCGGTCCAGCGCCCGCCGGGCCCGCCTCCCGACCCTCACCGGAGACCACCATGCCCAGCGACAGTCCGGCAGCCGCCCCTCGGCCGGCGCCGGAGCGAGGCCGAGACGCCGCAGGGCCGGGCGGGCGGCATCTCGGCCTGGCCCTGCTCGTGATCGCGGCGGCGCAGCTGATGGTCGTCCTCGACGGCACCATCACCAATATCGCCCTGCCCAGCATCCAGACCGATCTGGAAGTCTCCGCCACCACCCTGGCGTGGATCGTCAACTCCTACGCCCTCGCCTTCGGCGGACTGCTGCTCCTCGGCGGAAAGGCCGGTGATGTCTTCGGACGGCGCCGGATGTTCCGCCTCGGCATAGCCGTCTTCACGCTCGCCTCGCTGCTCGGCGGGCTGGCCGCGAACGAGGCGCTGCTCATCGGCGCCCGTATCCTCCAGGGCGTCGGGGCCGCGATCGCCGCCCCGACCGCGCTGGCGCTGATCGCCACGAACTTCCCCGAGGGCAAGCCCCGTAACAAGGCGATGGGCGTGTACGCGGCGATGGCGGGCCTCGGCTCCACGGTCGGACTGCTGCTCGGCGGCGTCCTCACCGACTATCTGGACTGGCGCTGGGTGTTCTTCGTCAACATCCCCATCGGTATCGCGATCCTGCTGGGTACGAAGCTGCTCGCGGAGGGCGAGCGCGACCGGGGCCGGCTCGACGTACCCGGCGCGGTCACCGGCACCGGCGGCCTCCTCGCCCTCGTCTACGGCATCACCCGAGGCGGCGAACACGGCTGGACCGACACCCTCACCCTGGTCTCCTTCGGCGCCGCGCTGGTGCTGCTCGCCGTCTTCCTGGTCCTCCAGGCGCGGATCGCCCACCCGATGCTGCCGCTGCGGCTGTTCCGGGACCGCAACCGCTCGGGCGCCTATGTGACGATGCTGTTCATGGGGTCGGGCATGTTCGCCACGTTCTACTTCCTGACCCTCTATATGCAGCAGATCCTCGGCTTCAGCCCGGTCAGGACCGGTTTCGCCTATCTGTCGTTCAGCGTCGGCATGGGCATCGCGGCCACCCTCGGCTCCAAGCTGATCGGCCGTTTCTCCCCGAGGGAGATCGCGGGGCCCGGTCTGCTGATCGCGGCGGCGGGCATGCTCTGGTTCAGCACCCTGGAGCCCGGTTCGTCGTACGCCGGCCATCTCGCCCCGGCGATGTTCGTCACCGGACTCGGCCTCGGCTCGGGCTTCGTCCCGATGACCCTCGGCGCGGTCAGCGGCGTACGCCCGCAGGACACCGGCATCGCCTCCGCGCTCCTCAACACCGCCCAGCAGGTCGGCGGCGCCCTCGGCCTCGCGGTGCTCGCCACCATCTCCACCTCGGCCGCCGACGACAGGCTCCCGGACGCGGCCGCCACCTTCTACCGCGCCGCCGCGACCCAGGAAACCGGCCTCCTCGCCCGCGCGGCCGATGCCCTCACCCACGGCTACACCACCGCGTTCACCGTCGCCGCCGTCCTCTTCGGCGCGGGGCTGCTCGTCACCCTGACCGCGATGAACGCGGGAAGGCAGCGGCACGACCGGGTCCCGGCGGAGTGAGGCGGGGTGTGCGGACGGGCCGGCCCGGCGTCGTACGGGCGACCGGCCCGCACCCCAGGCGACCAGCCCGCGCCCCGGTGGAGCAACGCTCGGCCCGCTGCCCCCAGGGGCGTCAGTGGATGGTGTCGTAGCTCAGCCAGCGGCCCGCGCGGGG
Source organism: Streptomyces sp. NPDC055078 (assembly GCF_053607985.1). NCBI lineage: Bacteria > Bacillati > Actinomycetota > Actinomycetes > Kitasatosporales > Streptomycetaceae > Streptomyces > Streptomyces sp. NPDC055078. The sequence goes on along the minus strand of NZ_JBSGUP010000020.1, from coordinate 24,925 downwards.
TGCGATGACGTTGGACGACAGGGTCGACACATAGGCCGACTGGTCGCCGGAGCAGTCGGCCGTGGGGTACATGACGATGTCGACCAGTGTGTTGTTGTGGACCGAGACCGCTCCGTCGGGGTCGAGCCGGTGACAGCCGCGTACGAGGGGGTTCGACACCTGCACATGGCGGTCCCGCGCGGTCTCGTACGAGACAGTGCCCACTGCCGTACGTCCCAGGCCGGAGCAGCCGGCGGCGGCGAGGATCAGGAGCACTGCCCCGGCAGCGCGGGCGGGGCGCCGGTGGTGGGTCAGGGACATGGGCGGTCCTTCGGTCTGTGCGGGTCGGCACGGTCTCGGTGGCCTTGGTGGTCTCGGTGGCCTCGGTGCCGGGCGTGGGGGAGCGTCCCCGGCCGCGTCCTTGGCTGAGGATCACCCTGCCGTCTGCACGGCGGGGCGGCATCCGGGGAGCGGCCGGCCGGGGGTACGCGCCGCCCGGCGACCGCTGAGGGCGGGGTTCCGGCCCGGCTCCCCAGCCCCGCCGCACAGAGCCCTCAGGCTCCGGCGGGCGCCTTCCCGGTCCCCGGCTTGGCGCGTACATGCATGCGTTCGCCCTGGCTGCCGAAGAGGCTGAGCATCTCCACGGGGTGGTCGCCCGCGCTGCCGAACCAGTGCGGCACCCGGGTGTCGAACTCGGCGGCCTCGCCGGGACCGAGCATCAGATCGTGCTCGGCGAGGACCAGCCGCAGCCGTCCGGAGAGGACGTAGAGCCATTCGTACCCCTCGTGCGTACACAGCTCCGGGGTCTCCCGGCCGGGCGGGAGCACCATCTTGTACGCCTGGGGCTGGCCGGGCTGGCGGGTCAGCGGCACCACCGTGCGGTTGTTCATCCGCTGGGGCTTCAGCCGCACCCGGGGGTCGCCGACGGCGGGTGCGCCGACCAGTTCGTCCAACGGGACCTGGTGGGCCTGGGCGATGGGGAGCAGCAGCTCCAGACTCGGGCGGCGCAGACCGGACTCCAGCCGGGACAGGGTGCTCTTGGAGATCCCGGTGGCCTCGCCGAGCGCCGCCAGGGTGACGCCGCGCTCGGTGCGCAGCCTCTTGAGCCGGGGGCCGACCTCGGTCAGCGCGCGGGTGATGTCCGTTGCCTTCTCCATGCCGTCCAGTGGACCGCAGGTATCCCGGCGCTGGCAACCTCTGTTGCTGTTTTGGACCCATGCGGACTCAGCGGACCCGGCGGACCCGGGCGGAACCGGAGCGGACCCGGGCGACTCGGACAGCCGGGCGGGGCGGCTTCGGACGGCCGCTCCGTAGGATGCCTTCCGGCCATCGTCGCCCCGTTTTGGCCACCGTGGCCAACGGCGCACCACACGTGGCGCAGTGGCGGTGACGCTCCCCTTCACTGGGTCGTTGGAGGCGTGTACGCGGGCTGAGCCCGGCTGTCGCACGCCACCACCATTGGAGATGCTGTTGCTCGATCACGCCGTGTCCGCTTCGCCCAAGCCGGACGTCAGGAGTTACGCGGCTCCCTCGCTCGGATACGCGCTCTTCGCCACCCGGTGGCTCCAGGCCCCCCTGTATTTCGGCTTGGTGGCCGCCCAGGGCGTCTATGTCTACAAGTTCTTCAACGAATTGTGGCACCTGGTGCTGCATATCGTCAGTGGTCACGCCAACGAGACCCATGTCATGCTCGCGGTTCTGAAACTCGTCGACGTCGTGATGATCGCCAATCTGCTGATCATGGTGATCGTCGGGGGGTACGAGACCTTCGTCTCGCGCATCGGGCTCCAGGGGCACCGGGATCAGCCGGAATGGCTGTCCCACGTCAACTCCAATGTGCTGAAGGTGAAGCTGGCCACGGCCATCGTGGGTATCTCCTCGGTCCATCTGCTCCAGATGTTCGTGGATGTCGACCACACCTCCCACCACTCCCTGCTGTGGGGGACGGTGATCCATATGGCGTTCATCCTCTCGGCCGCGATCCTGGCGTATATGTCGGGACCCATGGAGACGCACGGCCACCCCCCGCAGTCCGGCGAGCCCACCGGACACCCGTCCCTTCCGTCGGACGCACCCCGGTTCCTGTCGGAGTTCGCCCTGGGGCTGCGGGAGGGCGGGGACGCCGCATCGCGGCGCGACACCATCCCCGCGCAGAGCACGGGCCGCCGCGAGCCCCACGACACCGGGACCGCCAAGGACTCCAGGGACCCGGCCGATGCCCGGGACTTCCGGCCGGCCCGGGACGCCCGTGACGCCCGTGAGCCCCGTGATGCCCGTGAACCCCGTCCGGTACGCGACGCCTCCGGTGCCGAGGCCCGGATCCGCGCGGCGGGCTTCCCCGGCCGCAAGGCGCTGGAGGAGTTCGACGCGGACCAGCAGCTCTCCCTCGACTGGGAGGCCGTCAACCGGCTGGGCAAGCTGGACTTCGTCGCCGACCACGCCAACGCGGTCTTCCTCGGCCCGCCCGGCACCGGCAAGACCCATCTGGCCGTGGCGCTGGGCATCCGGGCCTGCCGCGCCGGGCACGAGGTGCAGTTCGCCACCGGCGCCCAGTGGGTGGCCCGCCTCACCGACGCGCATGCGGCCGGGCGGCTGACCGAGGAGTTGGACCGGCTCGACCAGTACGACCTGCTGATCGTGGACGAGATCGGGTACGTCCCCTTCGGGCCGGAGGAGACGAACCTGCTGTTCCGGCTGGTCTCCCACCGCTATGAGCGCGCCTCGGTCATCGTCACCGGCGACAAGCCCCTCGCCCGCTGGACCGAGGTGTTCGGCGACAACCCGGTCACCTCCGCCATGGTCGACCGGCTCGCCCACCACGCGGACGTCCTCTCCCTGACGGGCGACAGCTACCGGCTGCGCGGCCATGGCGCGGACCGGGTGACGGCCTCCGTGAGCGAGGGCCTCTGATATCCGCCCGCCGATGGCGGCCCCTGACCGGCCCCACGACACCCGGCGGTCCCGGGCGTGCGGAATCGACCCCCGCGCCCGGGACCAGCGTCTTTCCGGGCGGCCCCGCGCACCCGGCCCGACGGCCTCGTACGTCCCCGGCCCGACGACGTCCTCCGGAGGCCCGGCCCGGCCCGGCCCGCGCCCGTAGCCCGCGCCCGTAGACCCCGCGTGTCCGGCCTCGCGTGTCCGGCCTCGCGCCGCTACTGGGCGACGAACTGCGTGAGAATGGCCTGCACTTCGTAGATGTCGACGCCCTTGGTGAAGGTCTTCTGCATCGGGGTGGAGTTGCCCGAGATCCAGATCTTGAGTTCCGCGTCGAGATCGAAGGTGCCCGCGGTCTCCACGGCGAAGTGCGTGATGCTCCGGTACGGGACCGAGTGGTATTCCACCTTCTTGCCGGTGATTCCCTGTTTGTCGACGAAGATGAGACGTCGGTCGGTGAAGAGGATGGTGTCCCGAATCAGCAGGTACGCGGCCTGGACCCGCTCGTTCTGACCCACCAGCCGCGAGTATTCCTGCTGTGCGGCGGCGGGATCGATCGGATGAGCATTCCCGAACAGCGCCATATCAGCCCCCATTTCTTGAGATCGGACGTCGTCACACTGTAGGCCGCCGCTCTTCCGCCACGGCGGTACGGCGACCGGTGGGATTGCGCCCGCCGCCCGGTCGCTCACTCACCAGCGGTACGGCTCGTACACATCCATACACGCCTTGGAGTCCGAGCCGTTGATGGCGTTGGCGCTGTCGGGCAGATCGCCCGCCGTGGGCGGGGCCTTCTTCGGGTAGAGGGTGCCCGTACGCCAGTCGGCGCCGACCGTGAGCGTCAGCCGGTCGACATCGGCGGATGGCCGGACCGCGGTCGTCGGCAGCCCGACCGCGGTGGCCACCGACAGGGCGTCCGCCCTGGCCTGGGGGCCGCCGTCCTCCGGGTAGGCGAGCCGGGACTCCTTGAGCGGGTTGACGTTCCGGGAGGTCTCGGCCCGGGTGAAGCCCTTCGTGTGCAGGGTGTCCGTGACGGCGCCCGCCCGGCCGGGCACGGGGCCTTCGTTGTTGCCGGCGGTGCCGTTGACGACCACCAGACCGAGGGTGTCCGGCGCGGCGGCGGCCGGACCCTTCGGTCCGGCGGCGGGCTTCTTCTCGTCCCCGCCCGGCCGGCCGCCCTTGCCGCCCTTGTCGTTCTTGCCGTTCTTGTCGAAAGGGATGTCGTCGCGGAGCATCTGCCACAGCCGGTCGGCCTCCTGGTCGACGGCCACGAGCTGGTTCCGGTTCCCCGGGTACTCGGCCGTGGGCAGTGTGCTCATGGTGATGCGGTTGGTGGGTACGTTCTTGAGTTCCATGGCCAGGTCGAAGAGCCGGTTGACCGACCCCAGTTCCTCGGACACCTGGAGGGCCTTGGTGCCCGCCTCGGCCAGATCCATGATCCGGCCGGTGTCCGTGAAGGCGTTCTGGCTCTTCAGCTCCCGCATCATCGAGTTCATGTACATGTGCTGGGCCTTGGCCCGGCCCTGGTCGTTGTAGAACGCGTGCCGGGTCCGCAGCCACTGGAGCGCCTGCTTGCCCCGGATGGTGTTCGGGCCCTTCTTGAGCTTGAGACCCGAACCGCCCTTGACCAGCCGGGTCGGCCGGTCGTGGACGTTGTGCTTCACACACACCTCGACACCGCCGACGGCGTCCGCCATCTTCACCACACCGGCGAAGTCGACCATCATCCAGTGGTCGATGTAGATGCCGGTCAGTTTCTCCCAGGTGGTCAGCGTGCAGCCCGGACCGCCGCGCGCCAGGCTCTCGTTGATGATCGTGTTGACGGCGGGGGCCGTCTGCCCGGTCTTGGCGTCCCGGCACTCAGGGATATTGACCCGGGTGTCGCGCGGAATGCTGATCACCGAGGCGCTCTCGCGGTCGGCGGAGACATGGAGCAGCATCTGCACATCGGCCCTGGGCTTGCTGCCCACGGTGTCGCGGCTGCCCCCGAGCGCGAGGTTCGCGTCCGTGTTCCGGCTGTCCGAGCCGATGATCAGGATGTTCAGCGGAGTCTGCCCCGCCGCGTTCGGCTTGGCCTTCTCCACTCCGCTGTCGCCACTGCTGCGCTTGCCGCTGCGGATGTTGCCGTTGAGGTGCTGGATATAGAGATAGGCCGCACCAGCCGTACCGAGGACGAGTACGGCGAGGGATATCGCGATCCACCTCAGTATTCGGCGTTTGCCGCGTTTACCCCGCTTTCCGCGCCGCCGGGAGGCGCCCGGCCGACGGCTGCCGCTGCCGGAGCCCGAGCCTGTGCCGGAGCCCGAACGCGCGGACCGGCCATGGCCGTTGGCGTTCACCTCCAGCGGCGTGGCGGATGACCGGGCCGTGTGACCGCTTCTGTGCGAACGGTGGACGCGGTCCCGCGCCCCCTCCTCCCGCACTCTGTTCTGTCCCACCCCAGCCCCCTGTCAGTCCGGTGCCGGCGGCTGTGGCGGCCACTGGTCTGCGGGGCGGCTTCGCCCCGCCCGTCCATGGCTGTGCGCGTCCACGGTCGCCTGAGCCTTCCGTCAGTGCCACGCGAAACGTCCCCCTCCCCTGAAGACGTTCGATCACGTGATTCGGTTGTCCGATACCCGACGGTCGGGAGTACCGGATCGCGTCACACTATCCGGCCACTTCCGCCCCGGGCGACGCCCCAGAAACATTTCTCCAGCCTGACATCCGGTCAATCCGGCCAATAAGGTGACGGGGTTGTGGTGATGTTCCTTCTTGGCCGGTCATCGAGGGCAGGCGCCGCGCCTGCGAGGGCATGCGCGGGTCTACGAAGGGCATGCGCGGGTCTACGAGGCGGGTCCGCCCGGTGTTCAGTACTGAAGCGCGGTGGCGACATCCCGCCCGATGCACTCGACCGCCGCGAGGTCGAGCCCGTAGTGCACATAGCGGCCGTTGCGTTCCACGCGCACCAGCCCCAGGTCGCGCAGGGTGCGCAGATGGCGGGAGACCTGGGGGCGGGTCATCGACAGCCGGTGGGCCAGATCGGCGGTGGTCATCGACTGGCGGGCGATCAGCCGGCACAGCCGTACGCGGCGGGGGTCGGTCAGGGCCAGCATGCGGCTGCGGGCCAGGGTGACGCCCACCACCGGGGCGTCGACCGGGAAGTGGACGACGGGCGGCAGACCGGGCTCGTTCTTGACGATCAGATGAGGGGCGCCGTAGAGGGTGGGAATGAGCAGGACCGGTGTACGGGCCGGGGTGATCACCGCATGGTGCACCTTGTCGAAGACGACGCGTACGGGATCCTTACGGCCGCCGCCGGAGGGGTCCGGGCCGGTGAGGCGGGCGCTGGCGGGGCTGAGCGAGAGCAGCGCCGACGCGGGGCCGTCGTCCGCGATGCGCTGTCGCATCCGGTGCGCGGCGCGGGTGAGGACGGGTTCGGTCTCGGCCCACAGCGCGTCGAAGAAGACCGGGCGGCACAGTTCGAGGAAGCCGAGGACGTCCCCGCGCAGCGCTTCCGGATCGCGCAGCAGGTCATCGGCGAGCGCGAGGTGTCCGTCCGGCAGCCGGGTCGCGGCGTGGCGGAGCGCGGCGGCCTGTCCCGGCTCATGGAGGAGGCGGCCGAAGTCGTAGCCGTGGTAACCGCTGGCGCAGGAGTACGCGGTGAGCTGGGCGAACCGGTCGAGGGGCAGCCGGGCGATGGCGGGCGCCAGGGCGGGGGCGGGGCCCGGTGGCGGGACCCGGGCCGGGGTCTGCGGCGAGGCCGGCGGTCGGCCTCCCCGGCCCGCTCCGGTACCGCCGCTCCGGCCCGCTGCCGTACCGCCGCTCCGGCCCGTTCCCGTACCGTCGCCGGAGGCCGCCCCGTCGAGTCCGGTGTAGAACCCCCGCCAGCGCAGGGCGGACCACAGCGGTGAGTACCGCCGGAGCCCGGCCCGGAAGGCGGGCGGTGCCGTACGGGCGACGGCCTCGGCCCAGGGCGCGCGATCCGCGTGGTGCCCGTGCTCGGTCAGTACATGCAGGCTCGCCGCCAGCTCCGCGAGGGGCGACACCGCGACGGGGAAGCGGCCGGGTACGGCCCCTTCCAGGACGATCACGACCGACATGGGCGGAGTGTATGGCCGGTGACTCCGGAAGTTCCGGCACCCGGCGTTCCGGCACCCGGCGTTCCTGCACCCTGCGCTCCGGCAACTGAGCTTCCCGCTCCCGGTGTTCCGGCCCCCGGGGTTCGCCCGCCCGGCTCTCCCGTTGCTCCTGCTGCTTCCGGTGTTCCCGCTGCTCCCTGGGCTCGCTGTGTTCCCTGGGCTCCCGTCGCGAACTCCGCCCGCGCCGCCGACAGGAACTCGGGATCGGTGAGCAGATCGGCCACGACCCGCGCCAGGCCGACCGCCGCGATCCGGGTGCGGTCGTGGGCGAAAGCGGTGGCCGATGAGTCGCGCATGGCCTCGGAGTGGCTGGGGGTGCCGAGAGGCGCGGTCTGGACGTACGGGTGGATGACGGGCAGCAGTTGGGAGAGGTTGCCGATATCGGACGAACCGGCCGGGGAGTCCGGGGCACCGGCCGTGATGTCCAGGCCCAACGCCCTGACGGTCGCGCCGAATCGAGCCGCGAGCACCGTGTTGTTACGCCGCTCCGCGTACAGCGGACCGGTCTCGGTGACCTCCGCGTCCGTCTCGGTGGCGAGCGCCGCGCCCCGGGCCGCCTTGCCGACCCGTTCGACCAGCGCCTCGGCGGACGCGGCCGTACGGTCCCGTACATAGAGGTCCACCGTGGCCCGGTCGGGGACCACATTGGGGGCGAGTCCGCCGTCCGAGACGATGCCGTGCACCCGGGCGCTCGGCGGTATGAACTGACGCATCGCGTCGAGCGCGCCGAGGAACAACTGCGCAGCCGCCAGTGCGCTGCGTCCCTCCCACGGGGACTTCGCGGCGTGCGCGCTCACCCCGGTGAAGGCGACCCGCAGATGCGCCGCCGCCAGCGCGTGCGCGGCGGTCAGCGAGCGGTCGCCCGGATGGAACATCACCGCCGCGTCGACACCCTCGAACACCCCGGCGCCCACGAGCCGGACCTTGCCCGCGCCGCCCATCTCCTCACCGGGCGTGCCGATGACCGCGACGGTGCCTGCGTGGTCGGGCAGCGCGCGGACGACGGCGATCCCGGCGGCCGTACCCCCGGCCGCGATGAGGTTGTGGCCGCAGCCGTGGCCGAGGCCGGGCAGCGCGTCGTACTCGGCGAGGACGGCGACGTACGGGCCGGGCCTGCTCCCCCGGTGCACCGCCACGAACGCCGTGTCCACACCCCCCACCGGAGACCGCACCGCGAATCCGGCCTCCGCCAGCCAGTCGGTCAGCACCCGCCGGGCGTGGAACTCGGCGAACTTCAGCTCCGGCCGGGTGTGGATGGCCCGGCTCACCTCCTCCATCCGAGGCCGGAGCGCGTCGAGTTCGGCGGCCAGGGCTCCCAGTGTGGGTGTGGTGTCGGACATGAGGACTCCTGTCGTACGGCGGCGCGTGCCGCGCGGTCGCGTACGTCGAGACTGGGGCCACCGCCCCGCCCCTGGCGCTTGATTACCGCGCCCCAGGTAACCCCCCGTTCGCGTCGCTCGCGTCGGCGTCGGCTGTGGGCGTACCGGCCGTCAGCCGGTGACGTAGGTGTACCGGCCGACCGACGACGGGTCGCCGAGGAAACGGGTGATGACGTCGAATCCGGGCCGGGAGAAGACGAGTGTCTGGTGCCCGTCCGCGTCGGCGACCAGCAGCTTGCTCCTGGGGATCTGCCGGTGGACGGCGAGTGCGTTGCTCAGCGGCGTGGCCGGATCATGGGTGTTGGACGCCACCAGCACCCGGGGGTGTTTGCCCACGTCCAGCCGGTGCGGGCGGTTGGTGGCGGGCCGGTCCCAGCCGACGCACTCCGACACGATGCTCCAGTAGCGGCTCGCGCCGAACCGCGGTGCCTCCCGGCTCAGCCGGTCGGCCATGGCCGCGTGCTCGCGGTAGCTCTTCTGCGCACCGAAGTCCGCGCACAGGACGCCGCGGAAGAGCCCCCGGCCCGACGGCGGGCCGGACGCGAACGCGGAGGCGTCGCCGTCCTTCGCCTGCCGCAGCGAGCGCGCCAGATGCGGCCACCCCATATCGGGGTGGGCACCGGCGGAGAAGAGGTCCCCCAGGGTCATCGTCACATCGATACCCGAGACGGGGCGGGGGGCGCCGGGCGCCGGGAGGGACGTACGGGAGGCGAGGTCGTCCACGATCCCGGTCACGTCCTCGCCGTGCAGCGCGCAGGAGGTGTCCCGGTCGCACCAGGCGGTGAAGCGCCCGAAGGCGTCCTCGACTCCCCGGGCGTTGCGGGCGGCGAACACGGAGAGGCTGACGCTGTGGTCGACCACCGCGTCCAGGACGAGCGCCTTGACGCGGTGGCCGTAGCGCTCCAGATAGGCGCCGCCGTAGTTGGTGCCGTACGAGCCGCCGTAGGCGACGAGGCCGCCCTCGCCGAGCGCCCGGCGGATGGCCTCGATGTCGTCGGCGGTGTCCACGGCGGAGAGGTGGTCCAGCCGGTCGCCGGTCGCGGTACGGCAACTGTCAGCGAAGGCCGCGTGGTTCGTGGCGAGCCGGTCGAACGCGGCCCGCGACGGGACGTCCGTGGTGCGTGGCGGGTCGGGCAGGGCGCAGGCCACCGGGGCGCTGGCGCCGACGCCCCGCGGGTCGAAGGTGACGACGTCGTACCGCTTCGTCAGCTCCTTGACGCGCAGCATGGGGGCGAGCCCGTTCATGGCCTCCAGTCCGGCGCCGGGTCCGCCGGGGATCAGCAGCAGCGAACCCTCGCTCTGCCCGGTGGCCGGGAAGCGCCCCAGCCGCAGATCGATCTGCTCGCCGCGCGGGTCGGCCCGGTCGACCGGGACCCGCACGGTGGAGCACTGGACGCCGGCGAGGCTCTGGGCGTCGCAGGGCGCCCAGCGCGGTCCCGGGCCGCTGGACGGGCCGGCGGACGGGCCGGCGGATGGCTGGGACGCCGCCGCTGTCCTGGGCGCCGTCGGTGGACCGCCCGGCCCGGTGCCCGTGGCGGCTCCGGCGACGGGAGCACCCGCGGCCAGCAGGAGCAGTGCTCCGGCGGCGGCGGTCAGGGAGGGTACGCGCATGATCGTCTCCATTCTATTTCCAGAAACGGTAACATTCCCAGAAGTGGAAATAGAGACGGAGGGGGAGCGGAGGCCGCCGGGCGGCGGGAGGGGTCGGACGCTCTCCGACGGGGTCGGGCGCCGTCTGACGGGCCGGGCGTCGGGTCAGGAGGCGGCCGGCCGGGGTACGGGACCGCTCCCGGCCCCGGTCTCGGTACCGTCGGTGGGCGTGGGCGTGGGCGTGGGCGCGGGCACCGTGGCCGTGGCGAAGGTGAAGCGGCGGCGCCCTCCGCCCGGCCGCCCTCCGCCGGCCGTCCTGACCAGCTCGCTCAACCGGGCCTGGAAGCTCTCCAGTTCATCGGCGTCGAACCAGCCGCTGACCTGGACGAACCGCAACCCCTCCACCATCGGCTCCGCGCCGCTCGCGGGCAGCGAGGCCAGATAGCGCTCCAACTCGCCGGACAGGTTCATGGTGTACGCGGCGAAGGCGGCACGGTACTGCTCCGGGGTGACCTCCGCGCCCTCCTCCCGCTCGATCCGGGCGGCGGCCACATCCAGCTCGTAGGTACGTTCCACCGCACCCCGTACCTGGGTCTCGGCCACCACCCGCAGCAGCCCCCCCTCCACCAGCTTCCCCAGCTGCCGGTAGAGCGTGGTCACCGCGACGTCCGGCAGCTCCGCGCGCAGGTCACCGGCCGTGTGCCTGCCCCGGGCCAGGGCCTGGACGATCCGGGCGCGGACCGGGTGGAGGATCAGGGCTGCCTTGTCCATCGGCTCACTTCCTGCTGTGGTGCTTCCTGCTGTCGTTCATCCTGCGCGGCGGTCCCGGCATCATCGCACCGGCCACGGTCCCCGGCCCTCCCGGCGCCGTACGTCCGAGCCGCCCGTGTCTCGGGTCGCCTCAGGCCGGCTCGGGCCGCTCCTCCGCCCACCCTTCGTGGACGATGACCAGGAGGACATCGCAGTCCGCCACGCGCTCCCGCAACCGGCCGGGAGCGGCGGTACCGGAAGACGGGGAACGGCTCGGCGCCCGCGCGTTCCCGCGCACCGCTCACTCCTCGGGCGCTCCCCCGACGAGGTCCCTGACGGGAGCACCGGCCGCCGGGTGGCGGCGCCGTGGGCGTACGGTCGACTCCGTACCCCGGAACGTATGGCGGTACGCGCGCGGTGACACGCCCAGCGCCTCCCGGAACTGCTGGCGCATCGCCGTCCCGGTTCCGAATCCGGCCCGCGCGGCGATCCGGTCCACCGGGTCGTCGCTCCGCTCCAGCAGCCGCCTGGCGTGCTGGAGGCGCTGGTCCGCCAGCCAGCGCATCGGTGTCGCGCCGGTCTCCTGGAGGAAGCGCCGGCTCAGTGTGCGGACGCTCATCGACGCCGCCCGGGCCAGATCCTCCAAGGTCAGCGGCTCTCCCAGGTGGGCGAGGGCGTAAGCGCGGGCGGCGGCGGTCGAACTCGCTCCGGGCTCGGGCACGGGCCGGTCGATGTACTGGGCCTGCCCGCCTTCACGGTGCGGTGGAACGACGGCGCGACGGGCGACGGTGTTGGCCACCTCGGCGCCGTGGTCGCTCCGGATGAGATGCAGGCACAGGTCGATCCCGGCGGCGACCCCCGCCGAGGTGAACACACCCCGGTCGTCCGTGTAGAGCACGGCCGGGTCGACGTCGACCTCCGGGTAGAGCGCCCGCAGCTCGTCGCACGACTTCCAGTGCGTCGTCGCCCGCCGCCCCGCCAGCATCCCGGCCGCCGCCAGGACGAACGACCCCGTACAGATCGAGGCGACCCGCGCCCCGGCCGGGATCCGCTCCAGTGCCCGGCGCACCGGCTCCGTCAGCCGGCCCCGCTCCTGTGGCAGATAGTCCTCCGCGGCGGCCGGTACGAGTACGGTGTCGGCGCGCTCCAGTGCCTCCGGGCCGTGCGCCACCGTCACCGTGAAGTCCGCTTCCGTGGTCAGCTCGCCCGGTTCCGGTGTGCAGGTCGACACCGCGTACAGCGGCCGGCCGTCCTCGCCGACCGCCGTCCCGAACATCCGGTGGACGATGCCCAGCTCCATCGGCAGCAGCCCCGGGCGGACGAGCGTGACCACCCGGTGCACCGTCGCATCGCGGCCCGCGTCGCGGCCCTCGCCGTCGCCCCGGTCGTGGCCTTCGTCGCCCCGGTCGTGGCCCTCGCCCTCGCCGTCGCCCCGGTCGTCGCCCTCGTCGTGGCGCTCATCATTGCTCACAGCCGTCATGGCCGGATTCTTTCACTACCTGTCCAGCTGGCCAGTGGCCCGGGCCCACCGGCCCCCGAAGGATGAAGCGCATGGCAGATGAAACGCCTGCACCGCCTGCACCGCCCGCACCGCCTGCGGAACAGTCCGGAGCGACGACCGGACAGGGAGCGGCGGGTCACCGTGCCTGGTGGGTCACCGCCGTCGCGGCCCTCGCCATTGTGGTGGCCGGGGCCTTCTCCACGATGCCCGGCATCCTCCAGGGCCCTCTCCAGCAGGAGTTCCACTGGTCGCGCGGCACCATCGGCCTCGCCGCCTCGGTGAACATGGTGCTGTACGGACTCACCGCGCCGTTCGCCGCCGCGCTCATGGACCGCTTCGGCATCCGCCGTGTGGTGGTCACGGCCCTGAGCACCGTGGCGGCGGGCTCGCTGCTCACCACGGTGATGAGCGCCTCCTGGCAGTTCACCCTCTTCTGGGGCTTCCTCGTCGGCCTCGGAACGGGCTCCATGGCGATGGCCTTCGGCGCCACCGTCGCCCATCGCTGGTTCACCACCCGGCGCGGCCTGGTCACCGGCATCCTCGCCTCGGGCAGCGTCCTCGGCCAGATGGTGTTCCTGCCCGCGCTGGCCTGGACCATCGACCACTACGACTGGCGCCCCGCCCTGGTCACCCTCGCGCTCGCCGCGCTGGCCGTCGCCCCTCTCGTATGGCTGATCCTGCGTGACCACCCCGCCGACGTCGGCCGGAAACCGTACGGCGGCACGGAGTTCGTCCCCAAGCCGCCGCCCGTCACGGGCGTCGCCCGCCGTACCCTCACCGTGCTCCGGGACTCCGCGCGCACCGCGCCGTTCTGGCTGCTCGCCGGCGCCTTCGCGATCTGCGGCGCGACCACCAACGGCATCATGTGGACCCACTTCACCCCCGCCGCCCACGACCACGGCATGGCCGTCACCACGGCGTCGACCCTGCTCGCCCTCATCGGCGTCTTCAACGTCGCGGGCACCGTCGCCTCCGGCTGGCTCACCGACCGCGCGGACCCCCGCCGGCTGCTCGCCCTCTACTTCACCCTGCGCGGCATCCTGCTCGTACTGCTCCCCATGATGATGGCCGCCACCGTCAACCCGGCCATGATGGCCTTCGTGGTCGTCTTCGGCCTCCTCGACCTCGCCACCGTCCCGCCCGTCATCGCCCTGTGCCGCGAGTTCTACGGCGAGGACAGCGCCATCGTCTTCGGCTGGGTCAACGCCTCCCACCAGATCGGCGCCGCCCTCGCCGCCTTCCTCGGCGGCCTCGCCCGCGACACCTTCGGCAGCTACGACCTGGTCTGGCTCCTGCTCGGCGCCACCTGCGCCGCCGCCGCCCTGCTCTCCCTGGTCATTCGCCCCGCCCGCAAGGTCCACACATCGTCAGAAAGCCGGTGAGCCAATACTGTTGGCGCATGGCTGAGGAGACACGGAACAGTCTGGACGGTCGCGCGGACGTGGTCGTCCAAGCCGGACGCATCGGTGAACTGCACCAGCACCAGCACCAGCATCAGCACCTGCACGGCACGGGAGCGGGGGCTCAGCCCATCCCCTTCCAACTGCCGCCTGCACCGGTCCGGTTCGAGAACAGGCGGGACGAACAGGAGCGCATCACCCGCGCGGTCGAGGGCCACCCCGCCGATCGCGGTCCCCTGGTCATCGCGCTGACCGGGATCGGCGGCATCGGCAAGACGGCCCTGGGGTTCCATATGGCCCGCGGCCTCGGGGACCGGTACCCCGACGGAGTTCTCTACGTCGACCTGGACGAGCTGCGCCGGGACGGTGCCGTCGAGGTCTCGGACGCCGTCGGCGAACTCCTCACCGGCATGGGTGTGTCACCGGAGTGGCTGGCGAGGTCCTTCGGCGGTCGTACGAAACAGCTCTGGAGCAGGACCCGGAACAAGCGGATCGTCGTGGTCGTCGACAACGCCCGCTACGGGACCGAGGTCCTCCCGCTCCTCCCGGCATCGGACCGCGCTCTCGTCATCGTCACCAGCCAGGGCGCCCTGTACGACCTCGACGGCACCGCCGCGGTCGAGGTCCCGGTGGGCCCGCTGGCCGTGGACGATGCCGTACGGCTGCTGGGCCATCTGGTGACCGACCCACGGCTGACGGAGGAGCCCGACGCGGTGATCGACCTGGCGCGGGGCTGCGGCGGGTTGCCGGCCGCGCTCCAGGTGGCCGGACAGTGGGTACGCAAGTACCGCAGGCGCAGTCTGTCCCGGCTCGTCGCCGAGCTGGTGGCGGAGCTGCACGGGCAGGGGATTCCCATGGTCGAAGCGGTTTGGGACGCGGCGTACGCGGGTCTGGCGCCGGAGTCCGCGCGGCTGTACCGCCTGCTGCCCCAGTTCCCGGGCCACCGGGTCCAGGAGTCGGCCGCCGCCGCCCTGCTCGGCTGCGAACCCGGCGTCGCGGGTGACGCCCTGGAGGAGCTGGAGTCAGCGGGACTGCTGGAGGGACTGGCCGATGGCTGGCGGATGCACAGCCTCCTGCGGGGACACGCCGAGCGCCGCGCGCGGCACGAGGACCGGGACGGCGCGGAGCGAACGCGGGCACGCCGTTCGCTGATCGCGTGGTACCGGCGCCAGGCCGCCCGCGCCGACCTGCTGGCAGCCGGTCAGCGGATGACCTTCGCGCAGCCGCCTTCGCCGGCGCGGTCGCAGTCGGGCACGCCGGAACCGGTGGCCGCCGCCGTGCCCGACATCGAACTGCCGGGCAAACCGGAAGCGCTCCGGTGGCTGGAGTCCCACCGGCTGGCTCTGTACGGGTGCGTCCGCCTGGCCTTCGACGACGGGCTGTATGACGACGCGTGGGCGCTGTGCGAGCCGTTGTGGACGCATTTCCTCGACCATCCGCACTACGCGGACGTCATGGACGCGTTCCGGACGGGGGTGGCGGCGGCCGACCGTGCGGAGTACCTGCCGGCGATGGTGCGCATGAGGTGTCAGCTCGCCCGCCCGCTCTGGGAACAGGGGTTGTACGAGGAGGCGGCCGAGCAGCTCCGGCAGGCCCGCAACGCCGCCGCCGGGCTGGGGGATTCGCCCGAGGAACTCAAGCTGCGGGCGTCGACGGTGGAGTTCCGCGGCCTGCTCAAAGCCGAGACCGGGGACTGGACCGGGGCCGCCGCCGACTTCGAAGCGGCGAAGGCGGTCCACTCGGAGATCGGCAATGCGTACGGGGTGCTGCTCCAGACCTATCTGCTGGGGCGGACCGCCCTGCGGAGCGGGCGGTACCAGGAGGCCGTCGTACTCCTGGACGAGGCGCACGGGATGGCCCGGCGTCAGGAGCGGGAGCGGATGGCGGCGCGAACGGGGTTCGCACTCGGGCGCGCGCTCCGACTGGTGGGTCGCCCCGAAGAAGCCCACCCCCTGGTCAGTGCCGCGCTCGACAGTGCCCGGGCGCGAGGTTCCCGTACGGACGAGGTCCGCGTCCTGGAGGAACTGGCGGACCTGGCGGAGGAGCGCGGCGAAGCGCACACCGCACAGGAGCACCGTACGGCCGCGAGCCGGATCGCGACCCAGTGCGGGGGAGTCTCCGTTGACGATCAGAGTTCGTAGTCGAGGTCGTCCGCGTCGGCGGGTGCCAGCCGTACGCGTACGCTGATCGGCCCCGTATCGCACAGCAGCGACACCGGTGGAGTGCGTGCCGCGTCGCTGCCCAGCCAGGCGTGTACCGCCGATGCGACGGCTGCCGGGTCGGCGTAGGAGACGCGGCCCGCGTCGCGATGGGGTTCCAGACGGAGGCTGAGCGGCCCGGCCGTACGGTGCCTCAGCAGGCATCGCCGGGGCGTCAGGACCGCGACCGCCGCCCGGCAGGCGGGGGCTTGGGCCAGGGTGTGCGCGGTCCACCCGCCCGCCGTCCACGTGGTCGAGTGCGGGCGGGGGGTGGTGTCTCCCGCGCGCCGCCACAGCACGGCGGCACTCTGTATCTCGCGCTGTCCGGCGGCGGGGTGTTCGGCCGCCAGGTGATGCATGTGCTCGCGCGTGTGCACGGGGAAGCGCCGGAGGCCGATCCGCTCACCCGACACCTCCGCCCGTACCGCGAAGGCCCGTGGCCGGCCCGGCGCCGCCGAGGGGCGGGGGAACGCCTGCGCCGTGAGCGGCCAGTCCGGCGGGCTCAGCCCGAGCAGCCGGTAGAGGTGGTGTCTCAGCCGGGGGAGCGCTTGGCCCTGGCGGGCGAACGCGCCGGAGGCGTGGCCGCGCGTGTCCACGGCCAGGGCGGCCCGGAGGACGTCCGGTAGTTCCGAGGCCGCCGAGAGCCTGGGTGCCTCGGCCAGCAGCCGTGCCATCGGACTGCCGGGTATCAGCTCGTGGCCGCCGTCGTAGGCGTCCATCACCGGGCGGCCGAGAGCGGCGGCGTAGAGAGCCGTCGAACCGTGATCGGTGACCACCGCGTCCGCCGCGACCAGCAGTGCGGCCCACTCCTCGTCGGGGCGGGGCAGGACGAGACCGGCCGCGAGGGCCGGGGCGAGCTGCCGGGACAGGTCGAACCTCCCCGTACTGCTGTACTCGTTGGGGTGCAGGACGAGGGCGACCTGGAACGAGTCGTGGGGCAGCAGCCCGCAGAGGTCGGCCGGCAGTCCGGGGCGGCGGGCGATCAGCGATTCCGGTCCCCAGGTGGACGTCAGCACGATGAGCCTGCGTGGCCCGGTCTCCAAAGCGTCGCGGAAGTCCTCACGATGGGGGGCGGACGCGAGCAGCCGATCCAGAGTGGGGTCACCGACCACCGCGGCCCGGCGCGCGGCGCCCGGACACCGGCGTGCCAGCCGGGACACCTGCTCGTCGTGTGCCAGGGCGTGCAACTCGGCCCAGGGCTCGCCGTCGGCCAGCAGGTAGTGCGGGTCGAGACCCGACGGCACGCCCGCCGATCCGTCCTGCGCGATCGTCTTGTTGAAGCCGGCCCCATGCGGCAGCAGCGCCCGGAGCCCCGCCAGCTGCCGGAGTTCCCCCTTAGGGCTCGCCACCAGGATCAGGTCGTGCTCGACCCGAAGCGCCTCGTCCCAGGGCACGGTGCGGGCACCGGCCCGGTCCAGCGCCGCAAGCGCGTCAACGCCGAACCGCGAGCCCGGGACCAGCGTGAACCGCGTGACAACCCGGCTGTCCCCGTCGAACGCCGGCAACACATCGAGCAGCCGGTGCAGTGCCCCTGCGGAGCGCACGGCGACGAGCACCGCCCGCCGCCCACCGCCGCTCACCGTGCTGCCTGCTGCCTGCTGCCTGCTGCCTGCTGCCTGCTGCCTGCTGCCTGCTGCCTGCTGCCCGAGAAATGGTCAATTGTACCTGAGGGCGGCGTCCGGTTGGGTGCGGACGGATCGGGCGGTTCAGGCGGTTCGGGCGGTTCAGGCGTTTGGGAGGCGTCGTCAGGAGCCTGGTGCGGCATGCGCCTGATCGTAACGGCTACGGAACGCCTTCCTCGTTGCCCGGTGCCCAGTACGGTGACCGCCGGTCGGAGATCCCGAGGCGGTGGTTCCCGAGCACGCGGGCCGAGCCGGAAAGCAGGGAGAGGACGTTGCGGTTCGGTGCGCCAGTGGCGACGCGGCCCACGAATCGGTCTAGATAAGAACAAAGCCCCGGGTCTCTGACCTGGGGCTTCTTTGTAGAGCGCGTGGCGAGAATCGAACTCGTGCTCTGATCCTGGGAATCCCATGGCCGTGGGCGAGTTCAGGTCAGGCTTGAGGTTGGCTCTTGCGACTTCTGGTACTCAGGGGTGTCTCCGCTCCCGTGGTGACCGCTGCACACCGTTCCTACTGGTGCGGAGTGGTACAAGAGATGCCGCCCTGTTCAGCTGTGGGTGCCTCTGGCAAAGACAGGGGACCACTACCTGTTTCCCTCCAGGATTGCGCAACGCGGGGAACACCCCGCAGGCGCGGGGCCGACGAGCAGATCGTCCGGGAGCGCATGGCCTACAAGGGACCACCCCCGCAGGCGCGGGGCCGACTCCGCTGGAGTCGCGGGTGAGGGTGAGGATCGCGGACCACCCCCGCAGGCGCGGGGCCGACAGCGAGCCGTCCATCAGCGGTTCGAACACGTTCGGACCACCCCCGCAGGCGCGGGGCCGACGGGCGGGGGTCTCGCGCGCGACCGTGCAGGCTAGGACCACCCCCGCAGGCGCGGGGCCGACCCCATCAGGGACTGGAGCAGGACACCCATGCCCGGACCACCCCCGCAGGCGCGGGGCCGACCACGAGGGCAGGTCTCCGTTCTCCGTACGGGCGGGACCACCCCCGCAGGCGCGGGGCCGACTTCCACGACTTCTTGACCGACTTCTCGCGGGTCGGACCACCCCCGCAGGCGCGGGGCCGACACGTAGATCTCGCCGTTCGCGAAGTCGAAAGCCTGGAGAACCACCCCCGCAGGCGCGGGGCCGACCCTTGTTGACCTGCGCTTCTACCAGCGACTAGGCGCTGTTTCATTCAGTTGATTCCGGGCGCTAAAGCTGCTGGCCTGGTTCGTGGGGCAACAGCTGAGTGTCGTGAGGGGCATGGTCTGCATGACCTCCGTGGAGGCGTACATGGCTGAACTACCGTATATGCGAGAGCGACTGTGCCAGCGCAAAACGGGGTCCAAGCTTGAACAGGTCCGCTCCTCGTTGAAGACAGGACCTGGCGTGAAAATCCTGCTGACGTCGGTCAGGCTCTTGCACTCGGTGATCGCGTTGATGACCCCAAGGCAGCACTCAAGACCGATGGCCCAGATTCTCTGGGGCTCCATCGTGCGTGCCGACCAACGAAATCGCCCGCGGCGACGATTCCCCTATGCGTAGGAGAGGACGAGGCGGCTGTCCTTCTTGCAAATGACGTGCCCTTTGGGGAGATCTTGGTCAGGGGCGTCTGCCTGGTGAAGGGTGAGGTGCGGTACTGCGGTGCGGTCGGTGCTCCAGTGCGTGACGTGGTCGAGCAGCCTGCGGCCAGCGTCGACCCCGCGGGTCTGTATCCGGCGACACCGAGGCGTACAGGTCGCACACTGTCGGCGTCGTCCCGTTCGGCAATCAGGTATGCGAGCGAGTTTCCTCGGACGAGGGCGGGGCTGCGACTGGGAATCACCGGGCGCCGAACCCCGGCCGCCAGTGCCTGCTGGGTGATCTCGATACGGCAGTTGGTGTCCACGAGGGCGGTGGCGCGGTGCCAGATTCCGTCGAAGGGTTCTTCTCTGCCGACCCGTACGTCGGACCGGACCTCGGCGGCGGAAGCGGAAAGGACATCGCTCAGTTGGCCGGGGTCGATGTGCTGGTCCTGGTCGTGGTGGAGACGGACGGTGCCGTTGGCCAGTTCCGTGGTCTGTTCGCCGTCCTGTCCGATGATGGGGACGAAGCCGCAGAGTTGCATGTCGTGGGAGACGAGGGTGTCGCCGTGGCGGGTGAGGGCGACGGAACGGGTCTGCCCGCGCCAGCGCAGGGGGAGGACAAGCCGGCCGCCGTCGGCGAGTTGCTGGCACCAGGCGGCGGGCATGTCCCAGACGCCGACGGTGGCGATCATCCGGTCGTAGGGGGCGTGTCGGGCGCTCCTTGCAGACCGTTGCGTTCCATCACCCGGACATGTGCGTCTCCCGCACGGTTCAGGGCGTCGCGGGCATGGAGAGTGACACCGGGGTCGATGTCGACGCTGGGGACGTCGCCGTCGGGGCCGGCGATTTCGGACAGGAGAGCCGCGTTGTAGCCGGTACCCACGCCGATCTCCAGGATGTGGTCACCGGGGCTGTGCGTCGAGTTGGGCGAGCATCATCGCGACGGTTGAGGGCACGGAGGCGCAGGAGAGGGGGAGAGGCCCGTCAGGTTCTCCTTGATCGCGATGGCCTTGTTGCTGTAGGCGTCGGCCGGGCCGACTCCTGGGAGGTGCACTTCCGGGTGCACGGTGCACGGTGCACCGTGCGCAGGTTGCGCTCGACTGCCGTCGGCAGAGGCCGCTTGGCAAGAATCTCGTCGACCAGCCGGTTGCGGAGTTCGTGAAGGATCGGAGCGCTGTTCACCGTGAGCACTCTCTCAGGACAGTAGGAGGCAGGTGTCCCACCCAGACGTAATGGGGTGGGCGGGATCGAGGGCGTGAAGGGTGAGCAGGGTGCCGTCCACGCCGGTCAGAGCCCAGGCGTCCGGAGCAGGGTCTCCCGTTCCGCTTCCGCGCTCAGGCGGTCTTGGTGGGCATCGGCGTTGTGGGAGCGCGCGCTTCGTGGTGAGGTGTCGGCCGCTGCTCTGCTGACGGCGAGGCTCAGTCCGGCTCAGCGGTGGCAGAGCGTCGCGTCGTGCAGGCGGGCGAGTTGCTCCGGGCTCGTGGCGCATGCCGACAGGGCTTCCTCGGCCCGGTGCTGGACGTTGACGCGTTCGGTGGAGAGGGCGGCAAGTTGGAGGCTGCGGGCGATGCCCGGCGTTCCGTAGCACCATGACGGCCTGCCGGGGTGCGCCGAGGTAGGCGGCCCGTCGAGCCACGCTTTCACGGTGACGGTCTCCGGCCAGCCGGAGCCCTCGCAGGAAGGCGGGCGCAGCCATTCAGTCTGCGGGGTGCGGTGCCGACCTGCCTTCACTGACCTCTCCCGGACACCAGCCCGAAACGATTGAGGTCACGTGGAATCGATCTCGATATTTGAGACAAGAGGGAGGGGTGGTGCTCGATCGGCCGTCGGGGCCCTCGCCAGGCGCCTGTTGGGGGTCGCAGTGGTGCGCTAGTGGTGCGCGGTCACAGAATTGGTCTAGACGACAATATAGCCCCAGGTCTCTGACCTGGGGCTTCTTCGTGGAGCGGGTGACGAGAATCGAACTCGCGCTCTGAGCTTGGGAAGCTCATGTTCTACCATTAAACTACACCCGCGAAGCGGCCCATGATCGGGAACCGCGACGCCGTTTACTCTACCTCATCCCGGGTCGCAGGCGTAGGACGCCAGGCGTCGCCCCCGGCCTCGGTGTCGATGTGGTTGGCGGGCCGCGGGAGTTGAGGCGTAGCGTTGAAGTGCGGAGTGCCGCTCGTGGGTGTGCCCCGTGGATCCCCTAATGTGGTCGTTCGTCCGCATTTGTTGGGGAAGGGACCCGATGGACTTGATGGAGCGCACCGTCGTCCGCTGTGCCGAAGGGCATGTTTTCGCTACCGCTTCGTTTCCGATGCAGCAGCTCGGGGCAGGGCGGATCGGGCCCGCGCGGCTTGTTCGGTGTCCACGGTGTGCGCGGTTGCGCAATGTTGTGCCGGTGGATGCCGGAAAGCGGTAGCCGGGTGCTGGGAGCGGCAGGAGTAGTAGGAGAAGCAGGAGTAGCAGGAGTGCCACGAGGGCTCGGAGTGGCAGGGGCGTAGGAGGAAGGCAGGAGGGAGGAGGGCAGGGCGCGCGGGCCGTCCCGGTTCGGTGGGTTCGCGGGCTCTGCGTATCCTCGGGGGGTGCTTCTCTCAGACAAGGACATCCGGGCCGAGATCGACGCCGGTCGCGTACGCATCGACCCGTACGACGAATCCATGGTGCAGCCCTCCAGCATCGATGTGCGGCTCGACCGCTACTTCCGGGTGTTCGAGAACCACCGCTACCCCCATATCGACCCCGCCGTGGAGCAGACGGATCTCACGCGCACGGTCGAACCGGACGGTGACGAGCCGTTCATCCTGCACCCCGGGGAGTTCGTGCTGGCGTCGACGTACGAGGTCATCGGCCTGCCGGACGATCTTGCGTCGCGGCTGGAGGGGAAGAGTTCCCTCGGGCGGCTCGGGCTGGTCACGCACTCGACCGCGGGGTTCATCGATCCCGGGTTCTCCGGGCATGTGACGCTGGAGCTGTCGAATCTGGCGACGCTGCCGATCAAGCTCTGGCCGGGGATGAAGATCGGCCAGCTGTGTATGTTCCGACTCAGCTCGCCTGCCGAGTTCCCGTACGGGAGTGAGCGGTACGGGTCGCGGTATCAGGGGCAGCGGGGGCCCACGGCGTCCCGTTCGTTCAAGAACTTCCACCGGACGCAGGTGTGAGCGGGGTGGGGAAGTCTGCGCGGAGGGCCGCCGTGTGGCGTGGTGGGCAGGCGCGTACGGTACGCAACGACGCCTCGGTCCTCGGCTCGTAGGACGCAATCGTCCGTAGGACGCTTCGTTTCGTGCGGTGGGCGCGCACCGTCGGCGATGCCGGCAAGCTCACCGAGGTCAGGGCCGCGGCCCTGACCTCATGCGTCAGATCGTGCCCAGCTTGATGATCGACAGCAGCGCGATCAGCTGGATCGCCGACGCGCCCAGCGCCTTCGGCCACGGGAGATCGTGCGACTTGCTCACCATGACGGTGAACAGTGCCCCGGCGCCCAGCCAGGTCGCCCACCCCAGGAGCTGTACGAGGGAGTTCTCGCCGCCCAGGAAGAGGGCGAAGAGCAGGCGGGGGGCGTCCGTGAGGGACATGATCAGCATGGAGAGGCCGACGGTCGGCTGCCAGGCTCCGGTGCCGCCGAGCTGGCGGGCCAGGGTGTGGGTGACCGCGCCGAGGATCATGCCGCCGATGACGAAGGCGACCCCGGTGGTGAGTACGTAGGGGATCGCCGAGGAGATCGTGGCGTTGATCGTCTCCTCGCGGGCCTTGTCGAACCCGAAGATCGCGAGGGTGCCGTAGAGGAAAGTGACGATCAGCGCCGGGGCCCAGACCGCGTAGTCGCGCATCTGCCAGAACGTCGCGCCGGGGCGCAGCACGATCCCGCTCAGCAACTGCTTCCAGTGCAGCCGCGGAGCGGCCGGGGGCGCCGGGGCGTTGCCGGCCTGGTAGGTCGAGCCCTGGCCGTAGGGGTCGTTGACGTTGAACGCCTGGGTGTGGCCGGGGTTGTTGGCATAGGGGTCCTGGTGCGGGGGATGGTGGCCCTGGTAGGGGTCGCCGAAGTACTCCGGTTCGCCGTACGGGCCCTGGGGGCGCTGTGGGGCGCCGCCCGGGTGGGGAGCCTGGGGCCACTGCGGCGGGGGTTGTTGCCCCGCGTACGGAGGTGCCGCATGGCCGCCACCCGCCGCGTACGGCGGTGGTGCCTGCTGCGGTTGCTGCTGCTGCCTGCGGTTGTCCCGGCCGCGTCCGATCCTGAATCCAGCCACGCCATCGAACGTACCGGGTCGCGCTGTGTGCGGTGGCCGCGGAACGGGCCGGGACGTCCCTTTGCGGCCGACCTGTGACATCCCTTAGGGGGACCCTGGGGGGTCTGCCCCAGGCCGCGCCGGACCGGCCCGGGGCGGGCAGCCTGTCGGGCCCGGGGCAGGACTTCGGACGGGCCTGAGGCAGGGAGCCGGTCGGGCCTGACGGTGGAGGTCGGGGGCGTGGTCCGTGCGGGCTGTGCGGGCCGTGCGGGACGGCCTCAGCGCAGGAAGATCGAGGTGCTGAAGTTCATCAGCGGGCGGTCGCCCTTCGTGTGCACCGTCACCACATCCGTCCGCTCGCCCCGGTAGGTCCGCGTCACCGTGTCCCGGCGCTTGTCGCCGTCGAAGTCCGCGTACCGCACGAACTGCGTCCGGCCGCCCGAGGTGCCCGAGGTGCCCGAGAGCGTCGTCGGAGGTACCGGCAGCGCCTTCGCCCGGTACGCGCCGCCCGGGCGGTCCGGGCCCTTGGGGCCGCCCAGCAGCAGGGTGCCCCGGGCGGCGGCGCCGAGGCTCACGGGTGTCGCGGAGACCACCAGGTCGTCGTAGCCGTCCCGGTTGACGTCCGCGCGGCTGCGTGGGGCGGACAGGGCGGGGCCGCCGCCCTCCACGACGGAGGTCGCCGCGCGCGGGGCGCCCGCGCGGGTGAACGGGCCGCGCAGAAAACCGAGCCGGCCCTCGGACGCCGTCACCACGAGGTCGGGGGAGCCGTCGCCGTCGAAGTCGCCGCAGACCGGCTGTTCGGGCCAGCCGTTGCCGTGGTGGGCCTCTTCGGGGATGCGCAGGACGACCGCCTTGCCGCGCAGACCGGCGGGGGAGCCGAAGAGCAGCTGTACGGGTACGGGCGGGCGGCCGACGCCGTTGTACGGAGGGTCGGTCATCACCACGAGATCGGCGAAGCCGTCCCGGTCGAGGTCGCAGGACGCCTCGGCGTCGAACGCGGCCGGGACCGTGCCCTCGACGGCCGCCGCGTTGGCGCGCGGGGTGAGCAGCCGGTTCACGGACGGGTCGAGCGGGCGCGGGCCCCCGGAGCCGTAGACGATGCCGATGCCCGCGTCGTCGCCGTGGGTCTGGTCGGGGGCCTTGACCAGGTCGTTCAGTACGAGATCGCGGTGGCCGTCGCCGTTGAAGTCGTCCGGGAGGGCGCTGCCCGTGCCGCTGGGGACCGGTCGCTGGGCGCGGGCTGCCTTGTCCGCCAGGGGGCGGGTGTCGCCGTTCTTGGCGTCGGCGGGGGCTCCTCCGCCGCCCGGGTCGCTCGTACAGGCCGTCAGCAGGGCGGTGAGCAGGGCGGCCAGGGTCAGCGCCCGGAACGCCTGTCCCGGGCGGCCCCGCCGCCGGTCGGATCCATGGCGGTTGTCCGACCTGTGGCCCCGGTCGGACCCGTGGCGGTTGTCCGACCCGTGGCAGCCGTCGGATCCGTGGCAGCCGTCGGACCCGTGGTGTTCGTACTGCCCGTCCCGCCGGCTGTGCCCGTCCTGTCGGTCCTGTCGGTCGTGCCCGTCCTGTGGGGCGCGTCCGTCCCGCCGGTCGTCTGCGTCCGGTCGGTGCTGTCGGTCCCGCCGGGACCGTCGGCTCCGTCTGTCCTGCCGCTGTTCGGTTCTCGCCCGTACCCGATCTGTCCGCACCACACCTGTCCCATC
>NZ_JBSGUP010000019.1:0-32947 GCF_053607985.1 Streptomyces sp. NPDC055078 | reverse complement strand
GGGGCCGTCTGCTCACGTACCGCCCGGTTCGCTCGCGCCGTCGTGGCTCTCCCCCCCCCGAACCGGATCAGCCGATGGACCGATCCGCGCCGTCCCAGTAGGGCTTGCGGAGTTCCCTCTTGAGGATCTTCCCGGCCGGGGAGAGCGGCAGCGCGTCCCGGAACTCGGCGGTGCGCGGGGCCTTGTACCCCGCGATCAGGGTCTTGCAGTGGGCCCGGAGGTCCTCCGCCGTGGCGCGCGCGCCGGGTTTGAGGACGACGACGGCGTGCACGCGCTCGCCCCAGTCGGGGTCGGGGACGCCGATGACGGCGCAGGCGGCCACGCCGGGGTGGCGGGAGAGCGCGTTCTCCACCTCCGCCGAGTACACGTTCTCGCCGCCGGTGACGATCATGTCCTTGAGCCGGTCGACCACGAACAGATAACCGTGGTCGTCCAGATATCCCGCGTCGCCGGTGTGCATCCAGCCGCCGCGCAGCGCATGGGCGGTCTCCTCGGGCTTCCTCCAGTAGCCGAGCATGACCCCGCCGCCGCGCACCACGATCTCGCCGACGCTCCCGTACGGGACCTCGTGGTCGTCGGGGTCGACCACCCGGACCTCGGTCCCGGCCGTCGCGCGCCCCGCCGAGCGGAGCAGCTCCGGCTTGCGGTGGTCCTCGGGCGCCAACTGCGTGGCCACCGGGGACAGTTCGGTCATGCCGTAGCCCTGGGTGAAGCCTGCCTCGGGAAAGACCTCCATGGCACGCCGCAGCAGCGTCTCCGAGATCGGTGAGGCTCCGTAGGTGACGCCGGTGATGCTG
The DNA here is from genome assembly GCF_053607985.1 of Streptomyces sp. NPDC055078. NCBI lineage: Bacteria > Bacillati > Actinomycetota > Actinomycetes > Kitasatosporales > Streptomycetaceae > Streptomyces > Streptomyces sp. NPDC055078. The sequence continues at coordinate 32,150 of NZ_JBSGUP010000019.1, read as the reverse complement.
GAGAGGTCGTACGAATCGATCGACGGGTGGTCGATCAGCATCTGGATCATCGCCGGGACCAGCAGCGTCGAGGTGACGCGGTGCCGCTGGATCGCTTCCAGTACGGCGGTGGGCTCGAAGGCCGGCAGGAAGACATGGGAGCCGCCCAGCACGTTCTGGTTGGTCCAGGCGGCCAGGGCCGCCAGATGGAACAGCGGTGCGCAGTAGAGGGTGCGCCCTTCCCGGCCGGCCGACTGGACGGTGGCCAGGCTGCTGTAGGTGGAGGTGAGGATCGAGGCGTGGCTGAGCATCACGCCCTTGGGGAAGCCGGTGGTGCCGCCGGTGTAGAACAGACCGGCCAGCCGGTCACCGCCCGCGCGCAGATCGTCCACCGGTTCATGGGCGGTGATCAGTTCCTCGTATCCGAGCATGCCCGGGGGCGGCGGGCCGTCCCCGCAGTGCACCAGGGTGGTGACCCCGTCCCACAGCTTGAGCAGTTCGGGCACCAGTGGGGCGAAGGTGTCGTCGACGAGCAGCACCCGGGTGTCGGACTCCTCCAGGGAGTACGCGATCTCCCGGGCGCTCCAGCGCGTGTTGACCGGATTGACCGCGGCGCCGACCCACCACACGGCGCACACCGTTTCGTGGAAGCGGTCGGAGTTGAGGGCGAGGATGCCGACCCGGTCGCCCTCGGCCACTCCCAGGCGGCCGGTCAGCGCCCCAGCGAGCCGGGCGACCCGGCCGGTGCTCTCTCGGTGGGTGCGAACCCGCTCACCGCAGATGGTGGCGATCGCGTCGGGGAACTGCTGTACGGCCCTGTGCAGGCTCTGTGTGAGATACACCACGACTCTCCTGAGGGTGCCGGCGAGGCTGACCCGCCTGCGGACGATCGATCACAGATGTCTGCATATTGAATCTCGTCATTTACTTTCAGTTGAGATTGACTACTAGGTCAAGGCTCTTGGCGACATTAATCAATACTCGCGCTTTACATCGAGAGTCGCGCGGGGCATTGACAGGGGCGGTGGACGGCGCCCACAGTGACCCATATCACCCACCTGTCGGGTACCCGGTCACGCCCCACCCGCACGGCTCCGGGACGTTCCCGTCCCGTCCGGGGCGGGCGGACAGGACAGGCACGCCGGGCAGAGGGGACTGGCACACCGCGCGGACGGGACAGCCACGCCGGGCAGAGGGGACTGGCACACCGCGCGGACGGGACAGGCACGCCGGGCGGAGGGCGCTTCGACGGCACGACCTAGGATGTGCCGGATGACCACGAAGTCCGCCGGGCCCACGACACGCCGCCCCCGCGACCGCAAGGCGCAGATCCTCGCCGCGGCCATGGAGTGCTTCCGGCGCGAGGGCTACCAGGCCACCGGCATGGAGGACATCGCGGCGGCGGTCGGCATCACGGCCGGCGCCCTCTACCGGCACTTCCGCGGCAAGCGGGAACTCCTCACCCAGGCGCTGCTGGACGTTGTCGGCCGCGCCCTGGCCCTGGCCCAGGAGGCGGACGACCTCGACTCGCTGATCCGCGCGCTCGGTTCCTTCAGCCTCGGTCAGCGCGCGTACACGGTGGTCGCGGACCGGGAGGCCCGGAATCTGCTGCCCGAGGACCGGGTCACGGTGCGTGAGCAGCAGAGGGCGATCGTGGGGACCGTGGCCACCGCCCTGCGGACCTCCCGGCCCGGACTGGGCACGAGGGAAGCCGAACTGCTCGCCTGGGCCGTCATCGCCGCGGTGACCAGCCCCTCGTACCACCATGTCGACGTTCCCCGGCCGCGCTTCGAGAGCCTCCTGGTCACGGCGGCGGAGGCCGTGTGCCGGGCGCGCGTCCCCGCCGAGTCCGGCACCCCGCCCGCGCCCACCGCGCCGGACGAACCGGGTCTGGTGCCCGTCGCCCGGCGGGAGGCCCTGATCGCCGTGGCCATCCCCCTGTTCAAGGCCAGTGGCTTCCAGGCGGTCAGCATGGAGGACATCGGCGCCGCCGCGGGCGTCTCACGCCCGGCTGTCTACACCCACTTCGCCGCGAAGGCCGATCTGCTCGCCGCCGCGCTGCACCGGGAGTCGGAAGTCAAGTGGCACACACTGACCAAGGATCTGGCGCAGAGCAGGACGGCCGATGAGGCCCTGGCGCGGGTGGTGGAGACCTATGCCCACACCGCTGTGGCCAACGAGGGTGCCAAGAGCATGACCCTGATGGGGGAACTCGCCCATCTCTCCAAGGCCGACCAGGAACTGCTGCACCGTTCACAGGTCGACTACGTCACCGAGTGGGCCACCCTGCTGATGACATGCCGCCCCGGGCTGGACATCGCCGAGGCGCGCGCCACGGTGCACGCCGCCCTGACCGTACTGAACCTGCTGCCCCGCCTGCCCCTGCTACAGCACTGGGCCGACCCGACGGAGATCGTCTCCGGTATCGCGGGCGGAATTCTCGGCGTCGGCCCGTCCGCCTGAGACGGGACGTTCCCGCAGCCGGCCCGCCGAAAGCTCCGCACCCCTCGGTGCCCGCGTGCGCCCATCGGCACCTGGCGGTACCAGCTTCTTGGAGCCGCGCTGCTCATGGACGCTTCCGGTGTCGGTCCGCTATCGGGGCCGCCATGCCTGTACGAGGTCCTCCGGCCCCCAGTGCCCGGCCAGCGGGAGACCGTCGGCCACCCCACAGCGGGAGACCGCGACCAGCGGGATGCCGGGGTGGGCACCGGGGACGGCGAGTGCGGCGCGTACCAGGGCGTCGTACTCAGGCCGGCCGAAGGGCTGGGACTCCAGCCATTTGATGGAGCCGACGAAGTGCACCTGCCGGGCCACCGGCTCGCGGTCCGCGCCGATGAGGTCGATCTCGGGGTTGTTCTGCCGATTCCACCAGCCGCCGACCGCCTCGGTCTCCGGCCACTGTCCACTGGGCAGCAGACGCAGCAGGGACGCACGGATCAGCGGCTCGACGGCCCGGCCGCGCCAGGAGGTCCAGGAACGCTCGATGCGTTCCAGTGCCACGTCGCCGCGCCCGCGCTCGATGAGCGGGATCGCACGCCGCAGGAACGCCAGCCAGAATCGCAGATACGGGTCGGCGATCCGGTAGCGCTTGTTCTTGCTGTCCGGCTTGACCGACAGAGGGAGATCAGCGGCCACGACCCGCTTGGTCTGCAGGGCGGTCAGCAGGGGGGACAGTGTGCCGGACGGGAGCGCGCCCACGCCGCCTGCCTGCGCGGCGATCGCACTGAACGTCCGCTCACCACTGCCGACCGCCTCCAGGACGGCCCGTGCGTGCGACGCTTCGGGGAACTCCCCCAGCAGGGACAGCTCGCCCGCCACCAGGAGGGGGGACAGGGGGTTGGCGACCGACGCCCGCAGGAAGTCGGTACAGCTCATTCCCCGCTCCCATGACTGCACGATCTCCGGGAATCCACCCGTGATCAGCTGAGCGTCCACGGCCTCTGCCGCGTCGAGGGCCGTCATGGCCTGCACGTCGGCCAGGTTCAGCGGCTGTACGGTCATCTTCGCCGCCCGCCCGAAGAACGGCCGCCCGTACGACTGCAACGCCTCCATCACCGACATATCGCTGCCGACCAGCAGCAGAAGCACCGGCTTGGCAGCCAGATGACGGTCCCAGACCGTCTGGAGCGCACCCTCGAACTCCGGATCCTGCTCGACCAGCCAGGGCACCTCATCGATCACCGCGACACTGGGAGCATCATCCGGCACAGCGAGCGCAAGCGACCGCAGAGCCTGATTCCAGTCCCGTGGCTGGAGGCCCGCGACCAGTTCCGCCCCTGGCAGCGCCGACTGGGCCAGGGCAGCGGTGAAGTCGGCCCGCTCCGCGACCGCGTTTCGCCCCCGGGTGGCCTGGAACACCACATACGGCGATCCCGAACGGTCACAGAACTCCTGAGCCAACCGGGACTTGCCCACCCGCCGCCGACCCGTCAAGATCACGGCCCGCCCCCGCGTGGCACCACGGCCCTCTGCGACCGTCCGGTACTGCTCAGCCAGCAGCTCAAGATCCCCGGCCCGACCCTGGAACTCCACTCAGCGTCCTCCAGGCGATTCGACATAGATGAATTCTTACGTAGATTGAATCATACTTTCTTGCCGCATCCCTGCTGCGCCGAGCCGTGCCGCCCCCGCCAGGCGCTCCCCTCTCCGGCCCGGGGCCCCGCACCCGCAGGCGGACGCGCGCCGCGCGGTCAGACGAAATTCACCTCGGCACGGCGCAGCAGCGGGTCGTCCGCCATGCGCCACAGCGGGACGGCGTAGTTGCCGGTGCCGTAACGGCCGCCGAAGTGGAGGCCGAGGACGCGGTGGTCGGTGAGGTCGAAGACCGGGGAGCCGCTGTTGCCGCCCAGGGTGGAGCAGTCGTGCATCAGGACGGAGCGCTCGGGGAGGAGGTCGGTCAGGGTGCCTGGCTGAAGGCGTTTGACGTTGTAGATGTCCATGAAGATCCGGCTCATCGCCTCGGGTTCATTGCGCCGGCCGTCGTACGCGGGATAGCCGACGCAGTACACGGGACGGCCCCGCAGATCGGCCGGGCCCTCCCCGGCGATCGGGAGCGGGGTCGGGAGGCCGCCGCCGTCGGCCGCCGGGGAGATCCGGAGCAGGGCCATGTCGACGTCCTGGTGGATACCGAGCACTTCGGTGATGTCGTACGCCGATCCGCCCGGCGGGAGGGTGCCGTACTCCTCGCCCGTGGTGACCCGGGCGCTCATGCCGTAGCGGAAGGTCCATTCCGCGTCGGCGCCACGGGCGAACTCGACGGCGATATGGCGGTTCGTCAGTACGGCGTCGGGGCTGACGAGGAAGGCGGTGCCCAGCCAGTCCAGGTCGTGTCCGGTGACCTCGACCCGGCCGACCCGGGCGATGGATTCGCGGATCGCCGCGCGGTGGCCGTTGAGGACCGCCCAGTCGCCGTCCTGCGGGGTGAAGTCCTGGTCCTGGACGAGGATGGCGGGCCGGCCCTCCAGGAGGACGATGGCCTCGATGCCGAAGGACTCGTCGTCGGTGATCTCGTCGGTACGGCCGTCGGCCAGCTTCTCCAGACCGGTCGCGCCTGCCGTGAGCACCCGGTCCCGTTCCTCCTGGGCGCGTTCGGAGATCCGCGCGGCGGGGCGCTCGTCGGCCGGCTCGTCGGCGGGCCGGATCGCGGATTCGACGACCTCCTGCCACAGGCGGTCGCGCACCCGCTGGGCGACATCCCGCAGATCGGTGAAGACCTGCTCCGGGTCGGTGGCCACCGGGGACCTGCTGCGGTTGACCATGGCGTACTCCCTCGGTCGGTCGGTCGTATCGGGTCGGGTCGGGTCGGTCGGTCGGGTCAGGGGCGGTCAGTCGTGTTGCGCTGTCTCGATCTCGGCGTGGATGTCCGGGTTGTTCGCCTGGAGATGGCTCATGACGAGGCTCATCTGGGTGCCGACATTGACGAACGCCGTCGTCCTGCCCTGGAAGTTCACGTCCTCGACCCGGCGCGTGCCCCGGTGGAGCGCGACCACCCGCCAGTCGTCCGTGAGGACGGGCGAGCCCGATGACCCGCCCCGGGTGTCGGTGAAGTAGCGGAGATCGCGGTCGTCCGCCGCGTAGACGAGGTTGTTGCGCAGGGCGACGCGCTTGGGCTGCCCACCGGGGTGCTGGATGATGTTGACGGCCACGGTGTCTCCCCCGTCGACGGACAGGGGCCGCTTCGCGAGCTTCAGTACCGGACGGCCCGGCTCGGCGGCCAGGCGGAGTACGGCGTAGTCGAGTTCGGCGTCAGCGGCGACGAGTGCGCTGATCGCGGCGTCCTCGGTCTCGGTTTCGGTTTCGGTTTCGGTCCCGGATTCGGTCCCGAACCCGGTTTCGGTCCCGTCTTCCGTCTCGAAGTCGAAACGAGCGCGGGTGTGTTCGGCCTGGAGGCGGATGTCCTGGGCGTCGGCCTGCGGTGGCGCCCCGCCAGAGGCCGAACGGGCGTTGATCACATGCTGGTTGGTGACGAGGAGGGCCGGGGCGATCAGCCATGCCGTGCCGACCAACGGGTACCCGTTCGGCTGGAGCGGGGCACCGCCCTGGTAGGGGGGCACCTTGATCCGGGCGACCGCCGCCCCGGCCAGGGCGCCGCCCCGCAGAAACGCGAAGGGGACGGTGTCGTCGCGGTGGACGATCGCCTCCTTGGTCTCCGGGGCGGGCAGTTGCTCCCCGATGTCCGGCTCGCCTCCCGCGCTGCGGGCCACGTCGTCCAGGGCGCGCTGGAAGAGGGTGAGCGCCGTCGCCTCGGTGGTCTGGGCGACGGCGTTGCGCAGCCAGATCTCCAGGGGTACGGAGCCGTCCACCAGCCGCTCGACCCGGTTCAGCTCGTTGAGGTCGGAGTGCACCTGCCGTCCGGGGGCCGGCAGCAGCGGCAGGGTGCCCCGGTAGCGGGGCATGACGCCGTCGAAGAGCAGCGGCCGGACGGTGGGGTCGGCGAGCCCGGTGTCCAGGGCCGCGTCCCTGATCCGGAGGATGTCGTCCGGTGAGAGGTAGGTGTTCATGGCGGTCCCGGCCGTACGAGGCCGTCCCCTTCGGGTGCGTCGCTCCGCCCGGTCCTCCTCTCCCCGCTGTTGCCGCTGCTGCCGCTGTTCTCGCTGTTCTCGCTGTTGCCAGCCTGCTCGGCCTGCTCGGCCTGCCGCGCCGGGTCGGTACCCGAGGTCCCCGCCGTACGCCCGGCGGTGCCCGTGCCCGCGCCCATCGCGGTGGCCACCGCCCCCGCGATCTCACCGCTCTTGTCCGGCACGGCCAGCAGCCGCTGGGCGAGGGTGTCGAGGGTGCCGCGCTCGCGGGCCAGCCGCAGGATGCCCGTGGTGCTGGCGGGACCCGCTCCCCGCTGCGGCCGGGAAGGGCCCGCGGCATCGCGCAGGATGCCCATCAGGGAACCGAGCAGCGCCGGCTGCCGGCCGGCGGCGCTGCGGATCGCCGTGCCGAGCGTCTCCAGGGCCTCGTCGTCCGTGGGCAGCCCCACGACCTCCAGGGCGTGCTGGAGTGCGCCTGGATCCCGTACGTACACCTGTGACGCGACGGCGCGTACGAGCGCGGGCTGGTCCGCGAGGACGGCGTCCGGCGTATGGCGGAACTTCTGGGCGAGCCGACTCCCGGCGTCACGGCTCCCGGCGTCACCGCTCTCGGCATCACGGCTCCCGGCGTCACGGCTTTCGGCGTCACCGCTCCCGACGTCACCGCTCTCGGCGCGGTCGGTGAGCCGGGACCTGGCCAGCAGCGCGCCCATGGCCTCAAGATCCTCTCCGAGGTCGACGGCGATGTCCTCGGCCCGGCGCAGATCGCGGTGGGCGCCCGCCAGATCCCCCGCGTCCTCCGCGAGTCCGGCCGACAACAGCAGGAGTTCCAGCCGCTGTTCGGGGCAGGACTCGCTCGACGCGATGGCGTCGGCCACGGTCACCCGGGCCTCGTCGGCCCGGCCGAGCCTGCTCAGGGTCTCGGCCAGCAGGGGGTGCAGGGGGCTGCACGGCGTCCAGGGCCTGCGCTCACCGAGCCGGACCAGGGCCTCTTCGGCGAACCCCTGGGCCAGCAGATCCTCGGTCTCGCGGGCGGCGATCCGCTCCCAGTCCTCCTGGTCGGCCTCCGCCAGGACATGGTCGGGGGCGTCTCCGCCGAGCTTCGCGGTGAGCAGCGCGGCGGCCCGGTGGGACATGTCCTGCTGAGACCCGCTCAGCAGCCGCTCGACGCCGGGCAGCCAGCGTTCCTCGACGGCGCGCGGGCTCTCGTCGAGGCGGAGCCGGTGATAGATCTCCTCCGCGCGGGCTTCGAGCCCCTCCCGCCGGGCGTAGTACTCCACCGCCCGCCGTTCCACCGTACGCATCACCTCGGTCCGGTCGCTGCCCGGCAGCCGCAGCATGATGGCGCGTACGTCGGTACGGTGCCGTACGGCGTCGGGGCCGATCTGCTCCACCAGGTCGAGGCGGGACAGCGCGTCGAAGAGGCGGCGGGCCCGGTCGGGGGTCTCCACCCGCAGCCCGCAGGGTTCGGCGAGGACATCCTTGATGATCTCGGGGGTGATGACCCGTAGCACCAGGCCCGGATGGGCGAGACGGCGTACGTCGTGATCGGCGATGTGGTGCAGGATCCGGTCGTAGAGGATGCCCTGGACGAGCAGTTGGTCGACGCGGCGGAAGAACTCGTCGCGCCGGGTGGGCAGGCTGCGGAGCAGTTCGCCCGTCCCGTCGGCCTCCCCCTCGGCGAGGACGGCGGCCCGTGCCGCCAGTTTCAGACTGAGCGGATGGCCACCGACGCGGTCCGCCAGCACCCGGGCCAGCTCGGCGTCCTTGACCCCGCAGGCCGCCAGCAGACCGGTGGCGGCCCCCGGATCGAGTTCGCCCAGCTCGATCTCATGGGGGATCCGGAAGCGCATCGGATGGTCGACGGACGCGCGCCCGGAGACCACGACGCGCAGCCGGGGGTAGACGCTCTGGAACTGGGCGAACATCGCCCACATCCGGCCGAGTACCGGCGAGGCCCGGTACTGGGCCTCCTCGAACGAGTCGACGGCCAGCAGGAACGGGGCATTGCCCTGCCCCGCCTCGGCCACCGCCCTGACCACGACCTCGATGGTCCGCCGGATGAGGCCGGTCTCGCGCTCGGCGGCCAGCGTCTGGAAGTGCTGTGACGAGCCGCGCCCGAGCACGGACCGGGTGGTCGCCAGCCGGTGCAGCTGCGTCACCCGCTCCTCGCCCTCGCGCTGGCTACGCACCGTCAGCCGGCACTCGTCCGCCAGGGCGTCCAGTTCGGCGCGGTGCGCGGGGTACTGGATACCGAGTTGCCGGGCCATCTCGGCGATGAGGGTCGCCGGTTCCTGGATCGAGAGCGTGGGCCGTTCGAAGTCGATGTACGCGAAGGGGAAGCCCGTGCCGTGGCCGTGGATGCTGTCGAGGAGGAACGCGGCGAGGAGGGTGCTCTTGCCCATACCGCCGGGCCCGCGGATGATCAGCGCCGGCGCGGGCCCGAGTTCGGCGGCGGGGGGCGGCTCGGGTGCGGGTCGGGGCTCCTGTTCGCGTACGGGTACGGGTACGGGTACGGGCCCGGCTTCTGGTACCGGGGCCGATGTCTCCGGTACCGGGGCCGATGTCTCCGGTACGGGTGCGGATGTCTCCGGTACGCCTGCCGGTGCGGCTTCCGGTGACTGCCCCGACCCGGGTGCCGGCCCATAGACGTAGCGGCGCAGGGTGTCGAGTTCCTGGGTACGCCCCCGGAACGACCCCTGCACCAGGCGTTCGAGGGGCTGGAGCAGTCTGGCCTGTTCCAGCGTGTGCCGGAGTTCGGCGGCGTCCGGCAGCCCGGTGGTGCCCGGCACCCGGGAGAGCCAGAGCACCGCCCTGAGCGTGTCGGCCAGTTCGGCGGGGTCCCGGTTGCTCGGCGGCGCCCGGCCGCCGGCCAGGAAGGCCAGGCAGATCCGTTCCGGGCCCGGGTCGTCAGGGACCGCGTCGAGGGCGTGCTCCAGCGCGCGCCGGGCGGCGTCAGGGCCCGCGAGGCCGCGCAGGGTCTCGTCCCGGACCTCGGACTTCAGGCTCCACAGGGATCCCTCCTGCCGCCCGGTGGTCGTGCAGTCGTCGAGCAGTTGGAGGACCGCGCCTCCGGTCGGGCGGTCCTCGCCGGGCAGCCGGAGCCGCAGTGGGTCGAAGTGGGTGAGCAGACAGGCCGCTTCGCGGTAGCGCCTGCGGGTGTCCGGGACCGTGAGCGGGCGGTCCTCGTCGGCGCGCAGTTCCCGGCGCAGCCGGGTGACGAAGTCCTTGAGGTGGTCAGAGGGTGCGGTAGACACGGACCGCCCCCTCCGCCGCCGTACAGATCCGTCGCATATAGCCGCTGTCGGCCCGGCTGTCCGCCGCCGTGGCGCGGAGCACCTCGCGGACGGCCGCGTCCACGAACTCGTCGATGACCGACTCCACGGGGGCCACGGGCTCCATGGACTCCACGGGCTCCATGGGCGCCGCTTCCGTCCCTTTGATCTCTTTGATCCCGTCAGGCCCTCCAGACCCCGTGGGCTCTTGGGGCTCCTTGGCCCGTTCCGTATCGAGGAACTCGGGTGGCGACTCATGGAAGTACTGGTCGAAGAAGCTGCGCAGATCGTCGGGTTCGGCGACCCGGGCCGTGTCCCAGCAGACACTTCCCCGCAGGTCGTACGGCAGTTGGCGCATCTCGGGCCCATAGCCGAGGAGCACCAGCCGGGGTGCCTGGTCGCCTCGTACGGCGTTGTGCTCATAGATGGCGAGGGCCAGTTGCCCGATGAAGTCCCAGACGTCGGAGCTGGGGTCCAGCCGGTCGCACTCGTCCAGCACCAGCCAGAAGCGGTCCTCGACGGCGGTCGCCCGGCTGACCACCCAGTGCACCGCGTCGTCGATCGACGGCAGCAGATCGTTGAGGTCGGTGGGGTTCAGCGGGGGGACCCCCGCCCGGGGGTCGACCACGAAGTCCGCGAGCCTGCGGACGACCTTGTCGGCGGTGGACGTCTGCGACAGGGTGACCCGCGCCGGGCGGAATCCATGGTGCTGCCCGATGTGCCGGATGAGGTTGTAGGTGTACGACCGGCCGCTGCCGGGGTCGCCGTCGACCATCAGCACGGTCTTCTCGGGGTCCTCCACAAAGCGGCGCAGGGTTCGCCGCAGGTCCTGGCGGTCGATGAAGACCTCGGTGCCGTTCTTGAGTACACAGGTCTGGAAGTTGTCCTGCGAGGCGTGGGCCCGGAAATCCTCACGCAGCCTGTTCTGGAATTCAACGGCTTTGGAGACCTCGGGCAGCACCGCGAGCCTGTCGACCGCGGCCAGGGTCTCGACCAGTTTCAGCTGCCGCCCGATGTCTTTGCGTGAAGCCTGTACCAGCGAACGGGCGTTCTCCGTGCTCACATTCGTCAGCCGGAGCGCGGAGACGAATTCCGACGGGAAACCGTACTCCATGAGCCGCCCGTGCGGGTCGGTGGTGTCCAGGAGATACTCCCGTACCCAGAGGGTGACGAGATCCCACTCCGTTTCGGCCAACGGCATGCCGCACCTACCCATCCGCCCCCGGAGATCCGGAGGCGAATTCACTGACGCTTGACTTTCATGTTTTCATCCGGCCTGCGCCTCTGCAAGGTCGCCGACCAAATGCCGCAAGGGCGCTCTGACCTGCCGGTTTCTTAGGTACTCGCTGATGCCGTGGTGGTTGTCGCTGCTATTGGCCACCAGGATCTCGGTAATGCGTTCCACCGGCCGGTAGTCGGGTCGCAGAGTGTGGTCGAGGGCCACCAGATCCCGTAGATCCGAGGCGTTGTGCCAGGCCCGCACACCGGCCGGAACGGCCGGCGGACTCGCCAACTGCTCCTTCACTTCGGTGATGGCGAGAGGTGATCCGACGGTGAGGAAGAGTTCGACCTCCTGTCCCCGCTCGGCGAGCACCTCATAGGCGATCACGGAGCCGAGGCTGTGTCCGATCACGGCGACCCGGGGCCCGTCCACATCGTCCAGCGCCCGGCCGACCACCTCGCGCATCGCCGGCCCCGCGCTGCCGAAGAAATAGGCGTGGACATCCTTGAAGGTGTGTTTGACGAGCAGCCGGAAGACCGCTTTACGCATCGGCCGGGGCAGCGGCAGCGCCTCGGGCGGGACGCCGGTCTCCGGCGCGGCCCGCTCGCTCTCGGCGAGGGTGTCCGCGAGATAGGTCATATCGCGGAGCCAGTCCCCGAGCGCGCCCATTTCCTGGGTTCCGCCGGGTACTCCCGGCTCACCTGGCCCCACCGCCGGCCCTTCTGATTCCCCTGGCCCTCCCGGCGCTCCCGGCGATCCCGGCGATCCCGGAACTTTTGGCTCTCCGGGCGCCGCGCGGCCTTCCCGGACCATGCCGCCGATACCGGCACGCGCTTCGGCGAGCGTTCTCGTCACAAAGTCCTCGGGGCTCTCGGGGCTCTCGGGGTCCTCCGGACTCTCGGGCATCTCAGAGGTCGCGGGGAACCCGGAATTCTCGGAGGTCACCCACTCCCGTGGCGCCGCGCGCCCCTCGGCGGCATCCGGTCCGGAGCCGCCGCGGTCATCCGGCCCGGCGTCGCCGGCATGCGCGTCGAGCGGGTCGGTCCGGAAATCGGGCAAGGGCACCTTGTGCAGAATCGGCGCCCAATAGGCCATACGCGATACGTCGGCCATGTCCTTCCCGAAGAGCGCCTTGTCCCATTGGGACTTCAGCAATTCCGCACGGACCTTGTTCCCATTGCCGTGGACATAGATGACTTTGGGGCGCATCGTGCCTCCCGACGCCGCGTGGACGCCCGTCATCACCAGTATCGGCCGACCCTCGGAGCACCGCCATTCGGTGGTGCCCCACGGGAACCGACGTACGGGGTGAGGGAAGGCGGCGTACGGAGCGCGGGGGCGGGATTCCACTCAGACCGCCCCGAGGCTCAGACCGCCCCGAGGTCGATGTCGTCGTGTGACTCCAGCCGCTTCCAGCGCAGCTCGGGTGCGCGGGCGACAGGGAACACATCGACGGCGGGCAGCGGGCCGAGATCCAGCAGGGTGATGGCGGCGATATCGGCGACCGGCACCTGGAACGTCCGGAAGGCGCCCAGCGGCGGTGGCTCGCCCGGCTTCGCCCCGGCGAACGCCCGGTCGGCGTCGCGGGTGAGATCGGGACTCTGGTCGAGTACGTACGCGGACGACGCGAGCGCCCCGTTCTGCACGAACGCCGCCACCTTCCAGAACCTCAGCGGCACCTGCCCGCCACGGTAGGGCGGGTCGGACTCGTGCAGCACCGGCCCGGTGAAAACGGTCAGCTTCCGGTCGAACCGGGCGGCGTGGTCGAGCAGATAGTTCTCAAGACCCTGCCACAGCGCCTTCCCCTGGTTGAACACATCCGCCTGCGGGGCCGCGTTGGTGAAGTGGAAGGTGTCGTCATTGGCGCGGACGGCCTCCGCGCGCTCGCCCCACACCGGGTCCAGCCGGCGCACCAGATGCCCCCGGTCCAGGGAGTTGTTCGCGTACATCTCATTGCCGGTCTGCGAGGTGCCGGGCAGCCGGGGGTCAAGCCGCCAGTCGTCGTCGCGTGGCACATCGTCCACCAGCCGCCCGCCGTCGATACAGACGGCGGTGGCGGCGGCCAGCCGCCGGTCCGGGCGCAGCACCACGGTGAAATGGGTGTACGGCAGGATCACCGTCTCGATGTCGGTGCCGGTGGGCCGGGGCAGCGGTACGGCGGAGCCGAGGAACAGCTCGTCATAGCCCGTCCGGTCGGCCAGCGACGGCCGGGCGGCGGTGCCCGCGCCCGTGGGCGCGGAGGAAGAGTCTGATGAACTCATGATCGGTTCACTGCCCGCCGCCGGTGATCGCCTATCGGTGCCACCGCGGACGCCACTCCGATGGTCGCGCGAGGGCTCACGGCCCGCTGCGGAGTGGCGCCGAAGCCCCGGCGGCTGCCCGCCCCGGGCCTTCGGCAACGCTCCCCGCCCGATCGGGAAACGGGCCCGTTCAGGCGGTTGGATCCGACACGGGGTTGATCCGGCGGCCTTCCATGGAACGCATGCAGTCGACGGAACGCACCCGGTCCGCGGCAGCCCCCAGCACACGGGCGGCCGGCGGACCCGTACGCCCGGCACCCGCTCCCCCGCACCCCCTCGGGCCCACCCCGCCCACACGCCCCACCGGTCCCTCAGCCCTCGCCCCCTGCACACCCCCACAGCCCCTCGCCCGCCTCGCACCCCCGTACAGGAGCCCCCCATGGCCAACGCCCTCTCCCTCCACGTCGGACTCAACAGCGTCGACCCGGCGCAATACGGCGGCTGGGACGGCCGGCTCGCCGCCTGCGAGAACGACGCCCGTGACATGGCCCGGCTGGCCCGCGCCGCCGGGTTCGACGACACGACGCTGCTGACGCCCGACGGCACGGTCGAGAACATCACCGGGGAGCTGCGGAAGGCGGCCCGAAGACTCGGCAGCGGCGACATCCTGCTGTTCAGCTACTCGGGCCACGGCGGCCAGGTACCGAACGCCAATGGCTCGGACGATGAGCCGGACAGGCTGGACGAGACCCTCGTCTTCTACGACCGGGAGTTCCTCGACGACGAGCTGCACCGCGAGTTCGGACGCTTCGCCGACGGTGTGCGGATTCTGGCGTTCCTTGACTCCTGCCACAGCGGGAGCGCCATCGAACTGCCCTCCGACCAGCTCGATGACGCCCCCCGGCTGATGCCCGTCTTCAAACAGCGGGAGATCTACGAACGGGACAAGGACTTCTTCACCCGGTTGCAGGCGGAACTCGCCGAGCAGAGCGACGGCGGGGAGGCCGCGGACGCGCTGCTGATCTCCGCCTGCCAGGACAACCAGTTCGCGGCCGACGGCCCGGTCAACGGCAGATTCACCGGCGCCCTGCTGAGGGTCTGGGACGACGGGGGCTTCCGCGGCGGCTACCGTGCCTTCCACCGGGACATCCTGCGCGGGATGCCGACGGACCAGAGCCCGAACTTCTATGTACTGGGCGAGCCGGGCGAGGAGTTCCTGGAGCAGCGGCCCTTCACCGTGTAGCCGCTGACGCGGGACTCAGACCAGTCGGCGTATCTCGCCGCGCACCCGGTAGAACCCGGCGGGCGACGGATGCAGGGTGTCCACCACATACCGGGCGCCCACTTCCCGTATCCCGCGCGGGAACTGCACGTTCCACGAGGGCTCGAAGCCGTCGGACACCACCTGCACCCGCACCCGGCCGCCCTCCTGGACGCACTGCACCACCACCCCGCCCGCGGGCGCGGTCGCGATCGTCGTCACCTGGGTCGGTGAGGCCGCCGGGGTGTAGGTGGGCAGCGCGGCGGCGGACTTGATGTCACGGGCCACCGGGACCGTGCCCTGCTGGGCCGCCGCGATCGCCGCGTCGCTCGCGTCGGCGCAGACCAGGGAGCCGTCCGTGGTCACCATGTACAGCCGCTCGTCCAGATACTGCATCGAGAGCGCCGAACCGCCGCCCGTGCCCAGCTTCCACAGCCGGTTGCCCTCGGCGTCGAAGCAGTACACCGACGACGAGGAGTCGCCCGCGAAGACATAGGCACCGCCCGGCGCGGTCGCGCACGAGTACACCGCGGTGTCGCAACGGTAGGTCGCCTCCACCACACCACTCGCCTTCGACAGCCGCTGCACCACATGGCGTCCGGTGCCCGCGTACACGGAGTCGTCCTCCTGCCAGCCGAACAGCACCGCACCCGTCGTCGGGGTGTGCCACAGCTCCCCGCTGCCGTCCGGCGCATAGGCCGTGACGCCCTTCTGGTGTCCGTGGTAGACGGCCCGCTCATCGGCCCGGACCATCCAGGCGTGACCGCCTGACGACTTCCGCGCCCACTGGTACTCGTCCTCGTGGTCTATGACCGTCAGTCCGCCCTGCGCGTCGGAGACGGTGAGCACGCCCTCCCGGATGTCGAGCCAGAAGATGTCCACGTCCGCCGCGATGCCGTACGCACCGAACGGGAGCTTTGACGACAGGTCGTACACGGTGCCGTCGTCACAGCCCGCGTAGATCCAGAAGTCGTCGGCGACCAGGCACTTGACGCCGTCGGGCAGGGAATAGCGGGCGAGCACCTCGCCGCCGTGACTGAGCGTGTACACATCTCCCGCCTGGTTGCCCACCCAGCAGCGGTCCTCGTCGATATGGATGCCGAAGGCCGCGGACCCGGTGCGGAAGCGCCACAGCACCGGCGCCACCGAGCGGGCCGTCGACGGCGCCGAGGTCACCTGGCGGCGGGTCACCGGCCGGGCGGCACGCCGGCCGCGCACCGCAGGCGCATAGCCCTTGCGGACCTTCTCCCCGACCTTCTTGGCCGCCGCGGCCTTCGCCTTCTCGGCTGTCGGGAAGGTGGAGACCTGTGACTGCCCGGCCGCGCCGATCCTTCCGTAGCGCACCGAGACGACCGTCCCCTCGACGGTCACCTCATAGAACTTGTGCGCTCCCGCGCCGTCCTGCGACAGCTCCAGATACGTCGTGACACCAGACATGGCAGACCCCTCCCCGGAACGGAACCGGCGGTCTCCTTCCGCCCGTTCCCCTGCTGAGAACACTAAGGGTCACCACTGACAGTGGCCTCGGGAGCAGTCTCGGAGGGGCCGTGCGGCAGCGTGCTCCCCACCTGGCAGGTCCGGCGCGCACGTAGTCCAGGTCAGGCGTTCACCCAGGTCCGGCTGTCGCGCGCCGCCGCGTACACCGCCTCGGTCCGGTCCGGTGTCCAGATCTCCTCGCCCCGCCGCAGCGCCCACACTTCCCGGTCCCCCATGACGCGTACATCCCGCAGCGACGGTACGACCGTGAGCCGTCCCGGGTCGACGAAGACGAGAACCGGGCGGACGTCCACCCGGAAGCCGCAGGCGCCGCTCAGCGCGGCGGAGGCCCGGCGGCCCTCGGCGCGGCTCTTGCGGACGTACGGATAGGACGGGCCGCCGCCGAGGCGGACCATGTCGTCACCCGCCCAGACGCGCGCTCCCCGATGGTGCTTGGTGTTGACGCAGAAGGCGCCGCCGGGGCCGATCAGCAGATGGTCGATGTCCACCTTGCGGGGCAGCGGAATGGAGTGCAGCACCCGCCAGTCCCGGCCGGCTCCCAGCTCCAGCCGTCTGCCGACGATCCGCTCCCCGGCCAACCCGATGCGCCACTCGTCCCCCTCAAGGTGCCGGCCGAGCAGTCTCGCCGTCAGCCACTGGCGTAACCCGGGTTTCATTTCGGCGACCTTGGGGCGCAGGGCGTGGCCGGGCCGGTTGGCCGCGAGATCGCCGCCGGGGGGCATGAGCGGCGGGTGGGTCGGCTGGGCGGGAATCGACAGGCCGGGCGGCAACTGCCGCGGAACCGAAGGACTGGAGGAAGGGGGCAGGGGCGGTGGCGGCAGGGGGTCGGTGGTCTGGATCAGATAGGGGGCCAGGATGTCGAGTACGGAGTGGCGGTGCTCCTCGGCGAGGAGTGTGAGATGACCGGTGCGCCGGTCGAGCCAGGCGACCTTCTCGCCGTCCGGCCGGTTGACGTACAGCCGGTCGTATCCGTACCGCTTCCACGCTGAGACCCTCAACTCACCCATACCCGGCCCCCGTTGCCCGCCC
This sequence comes from Streptomyces sp. NPDC055078, assembly GCF_053607985.1. Taxonomy (NCBI): domain Bacteria; kingdom Bacillati; phylum Actinomycetota; class Actinomycetes; order Kitasatosporales; family Streptomycetaceae; genus Streptomyces; species Streptomyces sp. NPDC055078. The sequence goes on along the minus strand of NZ_JBSGUP010000019.1, from coordinate 15,129 downwards.
CGTCGTGCCCTGCCACCAGCATGGTGACCAGGCGCGGCGGTCCCGGACAAGGGGGCCTTCGGCCGTGTGGGTGACGTCAGGGCGCTGTCAGTATCGGCAGGTCCATGAGGTGTTCCTCCGGTACGTCGAATGCCTCGGCGATCGTGGACAGATGCGGGGCGAGCCGGGCGGTCAGCCGCTCGATGGTGTCGGGGATCGCCCGGACCTGCTCCGCGCTGAGCCGGTCGTCGGCGAGGAGTTCACCCGTGCGCGGGGTGATCGACTCCAGCAGGAACAGTCCGCACAGATCCCTCAGCACGGTCCGGGTGGCGGGGTGGGCGACCCGGTCGATGGCGCCGGTGAAGGCGTCGGCGGCCTGGAGGGCGGCATGCGCGGCGACGAGTTCGAGCGCCGCGCCCGAGGCGTTGTTCCAGCGGCCGAGCGCGTCGCCGGACGGCCCGGAGCGGAGGTTGGCCCGGGCCCGGTGGTGCCAGTTGCTCTCGGTGGCGGCGAGCAGACCGCGCAGAAAGCCGAGGTCGGTGAGGGCCCCGGCGCCGGTCGGGCGCGTGGTGGGGGGCTGGGCGGGCGTATGACCGAAGAGCATCTCGGCCCCCGCCTTGCACCAGATGGCGAGGTTGTCGCCCTCGGCGGTGATGGCGCCGTCCGCGTTGGCCGGGTACTCGGCCAGCCCGTTGACGGGGAACAGGGCCCGCGCGCCGCAGCGTTCGCGGGCCTCGATGGTGATGGCGCGGGCATGCCAGGTGATCCAGCCCTTGGCGACGGCGACCAGCCGTTCGGCCCGGTCGCGCTCCCGGGGGTCGTGGCCGATCCAGTGGTCGGTGACCGCGCGGTGCAGAAACGTCATCGCGTACGCGGCGGCCAGCGCCTTCAGCAGCCGTCCGTGGTGGCTGCGGTGGGCGGCCAGCGGGATGCGGCTGCCCGCCGTGGGGCTGGAGATATGCCGGGTGTGGGCATAGCGGACGGCGATGGCCAGGGCCGCGCGGCAGCCGCCGAGGGTGCTGGCGCTCATACACAGCTTGCCGGTGGTGACCCGGCCGATGGCCTGGAGGAATCGCTTGCGCGGGCTGCCGACGTCGCTGCGCAGGGTGCCGTCGGGCAGCAGCCGCCCGTGCGGGCCCTGCACCAGGGCGGTGCGGGGCAGCCGGACGTGGTCGAAGGAGGTGACGCAGTGGTCGACGGGGCTGCCGGTCCGTTCGGGCAGGCTCTCGACGGTGATGCCGGGCAGCGGGCCGTCGTGGGCGGTGAGCGGGGTGAGGAAGAGAAAGACGCCCAGGTCCTGTCCTTCGACCAGCAGCCGCGCCGCGACGACCGCGGACTTCGGGCCGCCCGCCCGGCTGGTGTTGGGCATGAACTTCTGGGCGCCCTCATTGGGTGTGTGCAGGATGAATGTGTCCGTCCCGCGTTCATAGGTCGCGGTCGTCTCCAGTGCCGCGGCGTCGTTTCCATGGGCGCGCTCGGTGCAGAGGAACGTTCCTGTACGCGCTAGCGCGGTGAACGGCGCAAGGTCGCGCTCCGGCGATTCCTCGTCGTCGACAAGGCTGCCGAGAAAGAGGTTGTAGTGGATTCCGGCGACGGTCGCGAGGGCGCCGTCGACAACGGCCGCCCATTCATGCATGGCGGCCATCCGGCGCGGATCGCGCGCCAGTTCAACGGGGGATTCGATTTCCTCGTTGAACGCGCGCAGCCGCATATACGACAACTGCCAGCGGTCTTCGGCCCGGAGACCGGACCGGAAGCGGAAAGGTTCGGTCGCAATGAGTTTCCGCCAACTCTCATGGGTAGCTGCGGCACCGTCCCGGAACAGCGCGGCTGTCAGTTCCCGGCGCGCGGGCGACACGACGGAGGGGACGGCACCGGCAGGAGCGGCACCGGCATGGGCGTCGGTATGGGTGTCGGCATGGGTAAACACGGCCCACTCAACGATCATGGGTTGCCCTGGTCACCGCCCATCCTGTCCCTCGTTCGAGTGGTGATCATGGGCCACTCGACCCAATGAGGCGACCACAGCCGGGCGCCTGTGGTCAGTGCGGGGCGAATCGGTCATCCGCTGGCGATATAAAGACCGTTGCCGGGCGGCGAATTCCCGTGGCCCGAGCATCCACCCGGTCGGCTTGTATGAGTATTCAGGGAATCTCTATGACCATAAGGACCCCGGTGCCCACAGCGGGACAGCTCGCGTTCAAGGACCGCGAGGAGGTGGCCCAGCGCCTCCTGGAGGCGAGCCTGCGACATTCCTTCGACCCGGACCGCGAGCTGGACTGGGACGCGCCTTTCGAGGACGGAAAATGGTTCTGGCCGCCCGAGCTGATTTCCCTCTACGACACCCCGCTGTGGCAGGGGATGACCGAAGAACAGCGTCATCGTCTCGCCCGGGTCGAAAGCGCGTCACTGTCCTCGGTCGGCATCTGGTTCGAGATCGTCGTCATGCAACTGCTGCTGCGGCACATCTATGACAAGCCGGTCACCAGCAAGCATGTCCGCTACGCCCTCACCGAGATCGCGGACGAGTGCCGGCACTCGATGATGTTCGCCAGGTTCCTGACGAAGTCGGGCACCCCCGTCTACCCCGTGTCCCCCTTTACGCAGAATCTCACCCGGGTCTTCAAGTCGTGTTCGACGACGGCCTGTTCCCTGGTCTTCACGCTGCTGTGCGAAGAGGTCATCGACTGGATGCAGCGCCTCACCTTTCCCGACGAGCGCGTCCAGCCCCTCGTCCGCGGCGTCACCCGCATCCATGTCATCGAGGAGTCCCGCCATGTGCGGTACGCGAAGGAGGAACTGCGCCGTCAGATGGCGGGCGCGGGACGGCTGGAGCTGCGGCTGACCCGTACCGTCACCGGGGAACTGGCCCGGGTGTTCGTCCGCACCTTCGTCAATCCGAAGGTCTACCCCGACTGCGGTCTCGACCGGCGCCGCGCCCTGGAACAGGCGCGGGCCAGCGAACACCGCCGTGAGGTGCTGCGCAACGGGGCCAAGCGGCTCACCGACTTCCTGGACGAGGTCGGGGCGTTCGACAACCGGGGCCGCGGGATCTGGCGGGACGCCGGACTGCTGTGATCCGGCCGCCGGGCGCGGGCCCTCCCGGGGCTCCGCCCCGAACCCCGCGCCTCAAACTCCCCCAGAGCTTCGCCTGGGAGGGACCCCCAGGCGAGGCTGGATTGTCACCGCCGTACCTCGCGGACCGGGCCGACAAAACCAGCCCGTCCGGCGTTTGAGGACACGCCCGCAGGGTGTGCGGAACCCACGGACGCGCGCGGACTCACCGCGTCGAGCCACGCGGCCACCCGCAGCGGGTCGGGCCGGTACGCGCCCAAGGCGATGAGGGCGGTGTGGACCGCGGCCACCGTCTCGGGGCGGGCCAGCAGCAGATCGGCGCCCGGGGGCCGGTCCGCCGCGGGAAGGGCCAGGGCGGAGCCGATCCACGCCTCGGGATCGTCGGCGGGCCAGTGGGCATAGGCCCGCAGAGCGCCTTCCGCGTCGCCCGCCACCGCCGCGCTCTCCGCGCCGTGGACGGCGTCGGCCCCCCGCGGCGGCCGGGCGAAGGCCCGGGGCGCGGAGAGCCGGAGCCGGGCCAGCGGGCCGAAGGTGTCGGTGCGGATCGCGTCGAGACGCGGGCGCAGCACCACGGGCGGCAGGGCCGGAGCCGGACGCCCCGCCCGCCACGCGTCGGCGAGTTCGGACGCGTCGGCGTCGGCGATCTCCCGGTGCCGCACCCGCCACAGCGCGCGCCGCAACGCGCAGTAGTGCCGGGCGAGCCGCGCGGGCTCGGCGGCCACCTCCTCCCGCCACCCGCCGACGAGCCCCGCGACCTCCGCCGCGAAGAGCCTGCCCGCTTTGGTCAGCGCGTCACTCGCCAGCAGCGCGGCGACGCCCTCGGCCACCTGTTCCCGCAGGACGGCGAATTCGAAGTGCGCCCGCGCCGCCTCCGTCCCGGTCGCGAACCCCCGCCGCGCCCGCCAGAACCCGGCCACTCCGGCGAACGCGTGGACGCCGTGCAGCAGTCCGGGCGGCGGCCGGGGGTCGCTGCGCCAGGGCGCGTAGAACAGTTCGTACGCGGCTGTCCCGCCGGGCGGCTCGCTGAGCAGCGGCACCAGGCTGAAGAGCGCGTTGAGCTGCTGGTGGCGGCTCTCGTGCACCAGGACGGCGGCGGCCTGGACGTCGTCGTACGGGAGGGAGAGCGCGACCGCCCCGAACGCGTCCGCCGATGACGCGCTGGCCACCCACGCGCCCCGGACGGCGGGCGACGGCCGGGGGACGACGGTGCGGACGAGTTCGGTGACGGCCCTCGCCTCCGCCGGGGACTCACGGGCCAGCAGCGCCCGCGCCCCGGTGATCCTCTCGCGCCACAGGCCCAGCCGCCGTTCGCCGACGGACGTGGGGGAGCGCAGCGGAACGGTGAGATCGCGGTAGGGGCTCACGGTGTCCAGCACGAGGCCGAGGTCCGGCGCAGGCGCGGTAGCGGTGTCCGGTACCGGCACCGGCACCGGCACCGGCGCGGAGGCGAGGTCCCGTGCCGGTACGGAGTCGAGGTCCCGCGCAGGTTCGGGGGCGGGGTCCGGCACCGGTACGGAGGCGGGGTCCGGCACCGGCGCGAGGGCGAGCGGCACCCTCGGCTGCCACCCCTCGGCGGTCTCCGGAAGCGGGCGGGGCAGTTTCAGCTCGGCCAGTTCACCCCGTACGACGGCGCCCGCCCGCTCGATCCTGATCTCGGCCTCGCTCCAGCGGCGGCGGGCGACCGGGCCCGCCACCCCGGCGCCCGGCAGCCAGATCAGGCCGCGATGGGCGGGCACCCGGAGCACCACGGTCATCCCGGCGTGGAGCGCCGCCGCGGCGGCCAGGGAGTGGAACTGTCCGAGGTCGGCCCACAGCGGGGCCGGCGGGGCCTGCTCGGCCGCTTCGTTTCCGAGTCGTTTGAGCCGTCTCAGCAGCCGCAGGGCCCACGCCATGACGGACGGATCGCCGATGACCGCGTCGACGGCCCCGGGATCGCGCTCCTCGGCGGCGGCCAGAACCGCCCAGGCGGCCCGCGCCGAGCCACCTCTCCCCCGGTGCGCCACCGCGTCCGCGCGGAGGAGCAACGACCGCAGGACAAGCAGCAGTTGGCTGCGCTGGGCGGAGCGCAGCAACCGCAGCTCCGGTGCGTCCGCGGTGCCGGTGGCGATCGATCTGAGCGACTCCTCCGGGAGCCGGTGGGGCTGTAACCGCCCAGCGCTCACCGCGACCGCTGCTTCGACCTGGGCCGTCGCAGCAGTCTCATCTCCTCGCTGTTGGAGGCGTCGAGCGCCCCGAAGGCGACGCACACCCGGTCGTCCACCTGGCGCAAAGACCGTCGCAGCAACGGGTCATCACTGGAGTGGAGTTCGCCCAGTGAGACCCCGGAAAGATCAACGAGATCGGAACAGAAGTCTTTCTCAGACTCTGCCATACCGTGGTGCCCCCTGACGTGACGATTCCGCGACTCGGCGTCCGGTTCCATGGTGGCTGCAATGGCCTGTGAGCGGAAGACGGTCACAGGTCATCCGACGTTCAAGTCCTCGGCCAGCACCCGCTGGTCGCATCACCTGTGGCTAGTCGTGCTCATGCGTGGACGAGGTGTCGTCCGGAGGCTCGGCCCGGCCGCCGTCGCGGCCCGAGAGCACCACGGCCAGGACCAGCGCGACCAGCCCCGCCGCGATCACCCGGCCGGTCAGCCGCAGCCCCCAGCCCCCCTTCGAGCCGGGGTGCGATCGGGGCGCGCGCAGCCGTTCGGAACGGCGCGCGGGGCGGAGCAGGCGTATCAGGAGGAGAGCGGCGATGGGGAGTTGCAGCAGCCAGATGGTGGTGCGGAACCAGCCGTCGTACCAGACGTTGGTCCCGTACAGCAGGGTGTGCCAGACGCTGAGGACATAGACGACGATGACGCCGCGGTGGAGCACCCGCCAGGTCTTGGGGCCGATGCGGTGGCGGATGTAGAAGAGCAGGCCGAGGGGGATCGCGAGATAGAGCGCGGCCTGGCCGATGGGGATGGCGACCTTGCCCGTACCGGAGTCGTAGCCGCCGGGGACGAAGGTCTCGATGAACGCCGTCCAGGTGGCGGCGTACCAGGTGTCGTCGTCGTAGCGGATCAGTTCGGCGGCGAAGGCCAGCGCGTGGGCGGCGATCAGGGCCATCGTATTGAGGCTGGTGGTGCGGTGGAGGCGTTCCAGCCGGGGGCCCGACAGCGGGAGCCAGGCGGGGCGGGGGCCGGAGAGCAGCAGACCGAGGATGACCGTGCCCCAGGCCCACAGCAGCGCCGACCAGCCGAACGCCTGGCTGAGGAAGTAGATCCAGAAGCTGCCCGCGTCGTCCATGAACGGCATGACCGTGATCGTCGACGAGGTCTTCGCCTTGATGCGGACGTACAGCAGCACGAAGACCGCCGCGGTGATGACCAGCGCGACCGTCCCGTCCAGGACGCTCGCGCGCAGATCGGACCGCAGGGTGATCCGCCCGGCGCGCTCCCCGGCGCGTTCGGCGACGCGTTCGGCGACGCGCCCGTCGGCGGGTGTCCCGGGCCCGGGGATGTCCCGCCCGGTTCCGGTGTCCGGCCCTGGAGCGGTCCGTCCGCTGTCCGGTTGCTGCATCGGCTCGGCTCCGCTCCTCGGCTGAGGGCCCCTCGACCGGTCGGACGCATGGGGCTTGTCGTTCCAGGGAGTCGGATGGGGAGGGTGGTGAGTTCCCGGAGAGGTGGAGTGATGTACGTCACAGGGGGCGCGGGGTCCCGGGCCGCTCTCCCGGTGGGTGCGCGGGTGTGCCCCGGTCCGGCGCGGGCGTGCCCCGGTCCCGCACTGCGCATCCCCCGCCAGGCCGCCCGGCACGGCCCGCCCCGGTCCGCGCCCGTCACCCGTTCCCCCGCGCCGGGGTGCCCCGCCGCCCGTACCGGACTTGAATGACCTGTATCCGAGGCATCCGGGATCTCCAGAACATCCGGGACACCCGAGATCCCGAGGTATCCGATACACCCTCTCCGGCCGCCCCCGCCGGAGCACACGCGAGCGCGCCGGCCCGGGTCGGGAGTACGCATGTCGTTGCCGAAAGCCCCGGGCGCCCCCGGGAGTGCCCCGCCCGCCCGAAGGGGTGTGCTGCGCCGGACCGGTGCGTGGTGTGCGCAGCACGCGGTGGTCGTCATCATGCTGTGGATCGCCGCACTCGCCGGACTCCAGGTCGTGCACCACACCTACGGCGGCGACTACTCCGACGACTTCTCCCTCCCCGGCACCCAGTCGCAGGACGGCCTGGACGTCCTGCGGGCGCATGAGCCGGCGGCGGGCGGCTACAGCAGCCAGATCGTTCTGCACGACGACCAGCCGCTGACCCAGGCGGCCGACCCGATGGCGAGTGCCGTCGCGGCCGTCCAGAAACTGCCCGACGTACTCTCCGCGCAGAACCCCCTGACCGTCACGTCCACGCCGGTCGGCCCGCTCTCCGCCGACGGCAGGACCGCGTACATCACCGTCCGCTTCGGCGTACAGCCATCCACCCTCGGCGAGTCCTACCTCCACGGGGTCGACTCCGCCGTCCAGCCGCTGCGCGCGGCGGGCGTCGACGTCGAGTACGGCGGCCCGCTCGGCGAACTCGCCCGCCCGGAGGCCGACGACCGCACGAGCGAGGCCATCGGGTTCGCGGTCGCCATCCTCGTACTGCTCATCGGTTTCGGCAGTGTGGTCGCCGCCGTACTGCCCCTGGTGACGGCCCTGATCTGTGTCGTGTGCGGACTGGCGCTGCTGGGGCTGCTGGCCGCCGCGTCCACCTTCGCCACCGTCTCGCCCACCCTCGCCACCATGATCGGCCTCGGGGTGGGCATCGACTACGCCCTCTTCCTCGTCACCCGCCACCGCCAGAACCTGATGAACGGGGACGACCCGGTCGACGCGGCCGGAAAGGCGACCGCGACGAGCGGGCACGCCGTTCTGCTCTCCGGCTGTACGGTGATCATCGCGCTGTCCGGGCTGTGGGTCTCCGGTATCGGCTTCATCGGCAAACTCGGGCTGGCCGCCGCCGTCACCGTCGTCACGGCCGTGCTCGGCGCGATCACCCTCGTACCGGCGATGCTGGGGCTGATGGGCCGCCACCTCGACCGGCTGCGGGTACGACGCACCCCGATCGCCGAGACCGACGCGGAGCCCTACGCGCCGGCCGACACGAAGACCGACACCGGGACCGACACCGAGCCGGGCCAGGAGTCACACGGCGGCTGGCACCGGTACGCCCAGCGGGTGGAGCGGCGGCCGTGGTGGTTCCTGGTCAGCGGGGTGGTCGTGCTCGCCGTCCTCGCGTTCCCCATCTTCTTCATCCAGCTCGGCCATATCGGCGACGGCGCTGACCCGAAGTCGTTCACCGACCGCCGCGCCTTCGATCTGATGTCCTCGGCCTTCGGGCCCGGCTCCAACGGCCCGCTGACCATCGTCATCGACCAGAGCGGTGTCCCGCAGTCGGACCGGGCCGCGCTGTCCGCCCAGGCGCAGGGGGCCCTCGCGGACGTACCGAACGCGGCGACCATCACCCCACTGGCCCCGACCTCCGACGGCGATGTCCTGCTCTCCACCGCCTACTCGGTTGCCTCACCGCAGGACGAGCGCACCACCGAACTCGTCAACCACCTCACCGGCACCACCCTCCCGGCGGCCGTCTCCGGCACCGACGCCCGTACGTACGTCACCGGTACGACCGCCGCCCAGGTCGACTTCCTCGACATCGTCTCCCAGCGGCTGCCGCTGATCATCGCCGTCGTCGTCGGCCTCGCGTTCCTGGTGATCCTCGTCGTCTTCCGGGGCCCGCTCGTCGCGCTGAAGGCCGCCGTCCTCAATGTGGTGTCGATCGCGGCCTCGTACGGGGTGGTCGTCGCCGTCTTCCAGTGGGGCTGGGGCGGTCCGGCGCTGGGGGTGTCGGGCGAGGTCCCCATCGAGAGCTATGTGCCCATGATGATGTTCGCCATCGTCTTCGGCCTGAGCATGGACTACGAGATCTTCCTGCTCTCCCGTATCCATGAAGCCTGGCTGCGCACGGGCGACCCCCGGGCGAGCGTGGCCCACGCCCTGGAGATCACCGCCCGGGTCATCACCTGCGCGGCCCTCATCATGGTCAGCGTCTTCGCCGCGTTCGTCATCAGCGACAACATCGTCGTGAAGATGCTGGGCCTGGGTCTGGCCGCGAGCGTCCTCATCGACGCGACCATCGTCCGCCTGCTCCTGGTCCCCGCCGTGATGACCCTCCTCGGCAGGTCCGCCTGGTGGACCCCCCACTGGCTCGACCGCCTCCTGCCCCACCTGGAGGCCGAACCCCCGCCCGCGTCCTGATTCCACATAGGGCCGTACGCCTACGGTGTCCTCGCCGCGCAGGGCCGCGAAGTGCTCCCGCACATGGGGTGGCGTCGGCGTACCCCACCAGCTCCCGGTCACCGGCTCCGGCACCGGCACCGGCCTCCGTGTCGGCGGTCCGGGCGCCTCCGGCCGCCGTATGAGATGGACCAGCGCCAGCAGTCCTACGGGCGCGGTGACCAGCGCCCACAGCGTCAACGGGACCACGACCGGCATCAGCCCGCGCCCGCCCGTCGCCCCAGCAGCGTGAACCACACCGCCTTCCCCGTGGGCCGGTTGCCCCCGAGCACGGTCACTCCCCACTCATCCGCACACGCGTCGATCAGCGTCAGCCCGCGCCCGTGCTCCAGGCCGAGCCGTGGCTGTTCCTCGGGTCTGGGCAGCGGGTCCGGCCGGTTGTCGTGGACGTGGACCAGCACCGCCCGGACAGTGATCACCGTGTCGATACGGATCGTGGCGGTGCTCGTATGCCGGTGCGCATTCGTCACCGCCTCCGACAAACACAGCAGCACATCCTCCGCGACCTGCGGATGCACCGCCCCCACCGCCCCGGCCAGCCAGGCCCGCGCGCCTCTGGCCGCCGCCGGGGTGTTGGGGATGTCGATCCTGATCCGCCCGACTCCGGCCGGCGGTTCCGACGTTAAGGCTGATGACGCTGCTGACTGAGATGAGGGTGTCATGCCGTGTCTCCCAACGGAGTTGGAGTCCGCGATCGCCCGTCGCCGTGGCTTGGCCGTGCCGTACGCCTGTGAGGTGGGCGTGCGGGGGTGGCTGCACTGCGGTCGGTTACTGACGCGCTACGCGGTGCTGCGAAGACCATAGGGAGCAAAAAGCCTCCGTAGCAAGCCATGGCCAAAGCTCGCGATATCGGGCGCTGTCATGGCACGGTTACGCAGAACACCTCAGACGATTCAGGAGGGGACTCATGCCACCCAGGGACAACCCGACCGTGCGTCAGGTCCGCTTAGGCTCTGAACTGCGCAAACTGCGCGAGGCATCAGGCAAGTCGGCCAAGGAGGCCGCCGGCCTGCTGTCGGTCGACCAGGCCAAGATCAGCCACCTTGAAGCAGGCCGGATCGGCGTCAGCGAAGAGCGGCTGCGGCGTTTGTCCACGTTCTACCAGTGCGACGACAGCCGGCTGGTCGAGGCCCTGAGTGAGATCACACGCGAGCGTCGAGGCCAGCACTGGTTCGACGAATATCGGGGCATTTTGTCCCCCGGATTCCTCGATATCGCCGAGTTGGAGTGGCACGCCCGCGCCCTCCGCGCCATGCAGGGCGTCACTCTGCCCGGCTTGTTCCAAACGGAGAGCTATGCCAGAGCCCTGTTCACCGGCGTATGGCCCAGGCTGCCGGACGAAGAGGTCGAGGCCCGGGTCACACATCGGATGAGGCGTGCCGCAATCCTCGATCGTGAAGACCCACCTCAGTTCGACGCCATCATTCACGAGGCCGCGCTGCGCATGCGGTTCGGCGGGCGCGAAGTCGCCCGCCACCAGCTTGAGCACCTGATGAAAGTCTCCGAACGGCCCAGAGTCACCGTTCGCGTGATCCCGTTCACGAGCGACGATTTCATCGAGGTCACCCAGGCCGTCCTCTACGCGAGCGGAATCGTGCCGCAACTGGACACGGTTCAGATCGACGGAGTGACCGGTAGCCACTTCCTGGGGGTGGACGCCGAACTGAGGAAGTACAGGATGTTGCTCAACATGGCCGCACACGCTTCGCTCGATCCTGACGAGTCACGGCAGCTCATCCATCACATCGCACGAGAACTCTGAGAGGCAGGTCGTCATGAGCGCATCGATCGAGTGGCAGAAGTCGTCGTTCTCCGGCGGGGACGGGCCGAACTGCGTCGAAATAGCCCAGCACGAGAACAGCATCCTGCTGCGCGAAAGCGACACCCCGGCCCTGGTCATCACCACCGACCGCGCCAAACTCGCCGCCTTCATCCACGGCGTCAAAGCGGGCGAGTTCGACCACTTCCTCGACTGACGCACCCTGCTCCCCGTCCGCCACGACGGGGAGCACCATAGGCGCGTAACGCTCCGAACGGATGGGATTGGCGGTTCTCAAGGCGAGTCGTGAGGCGTCTTCCCTAGGCTGCGTCGGCATGAGGGGCGGCACCCAGCGACCGCCTCACGGCGACATGCGCGGGAGGGCGACCTTTGGACCGCTACAGCAAGGCCGGGAAGTTGGTGCGGGACCGGATTCCGCAGATCATCCGGGAGGACGGGGCCGAGCCGGTCACCTACACCGCGGTCCCGGAGGAATACCGCGACAGGCTGCGGGACAAGCTCGGCGAGGAAGTCGCTGAGTTCCTGGAGTCGGACGAGGAGTCGGCGCCCGAGGAACTCGCGGACGTGCTGGAGGTCGTGCGCGCGCTCGCCGCTGACCTGGGGGTCGACGCGGACCAGTTGGAGAAGATCCGCGAAGCCAAGGCGAGCGAGCGCGGCGGCTTCGCCGACCGGATCGTCTGGACGGGCAACCGCTGACCGCACGGCGGCTTCGGCCGTCATCCGGAACCCGCCGGCGCCGCCTGACCTCCCCGGTGGTGGGCAACGGCCGCGACTATGCCGCCACCGGCACAACGGACAGAAGGAGGGAGGAGTTCGCGGCGCGCGCAGTCCTCAGTGTCCTCGCCCGGCTCCCTACGGCCGCCGGGGAGGAAAAGGTACTCGCCGCCATGTCCGGGGAAGTCTGCGCTCAAGACGGCCACGAGGCCATCGGCATCGCGTGCCACCACAACGGAGGCGTCGAGGACCGGTCCGCGGCCTTGGAGGTCGTCGCTCATGGCTGGCGAGGGTAGCGGCCGTCAGCGCACCGGCCGGTTCAGGCCGTACCGCCCCTGATCACCTGGGCAGCAGCGGAGTCAGCTCGTCGACGCCGTACTCGGCTAGGACCTCTCGTTTGGATCTCGCTGGGCCCGCCGCGCCGGTCAACCGCTGATGTCGCCGCCCGGGGGCTTGTTACGGTCGAAGCGACCCTCGGGAGGACGACATGACACGGCCGCACCCGGCCCTCACCCGCCGCGCGCTCCTCGGGGCGGCGGCGCTCCTGCCGCTGGCCGCGTGCACGGCGGAGGACGGGAAGCCCGCGGCGGCCTCCCCGGACGCCCCCGCGACGCCCGGCGCTTCCGCTACGGGGGCCGCACCCGTACGCCATGACCGTCTGATGGCGCTGGAGAAGAAGTTCGGCGCGCGGCTTGGGGTGTACGCCACCAGCATCCGTACGGGCGCGGCCGTCGAGCACCGTGCGGACGAACGGTTCGCGTTCTGCTCGACGTTCAAGGGGGTGGCGGCGGCAGCGGTCCTGGACGGGAAGCCGATGGCGTATCTGGACACGGTCGTCAGGTACGGCGGGGCCGATCTGATGAAGCACTCCCCCGTCACCCGGCGCCATGTGGCCACCGGCATGACCATCCGGCAGCTCTGTGACGCGGCGGTCCGCTACAGCGACGGTACGGCGGGCAATCTGCTGGTCCGCGAGCTGGGCGGGCCCGAGCGGCTGACGGCGTACGCACGCGGCCTCGGCGACACGGTGACCCGCATGGACCGGATCGAACCGGCGATCACCGAGGCCACCCCGGGTGATGTCCGCGACACCACATCACCCCGGGCCTTCGGCACCGACTACCGGAAGATCGTGCTGGAGGACGCCCTGCCGGGCGCCCAGCGCGCCTTCCTCCGCGATCTGCTGGAGCGCAACACCACCGGCGACCGGCGCATCAGGGCTGGTGTGCCCCGGGGGTGGACCGTGGCCGACAAGACCGGTACGGGCGACTACGGCACCCTCAACGACATGGCCGTCGTCTGGCCGGCCGGGCGGGGGGCGGCACCGCTCCTCGTCGCGATCATGTCCAGCAAGCCGGCCCGGGACGCCGCGTACGACGAGGCCCTGCTCGCGGAGGCGGCCGAGTACGCGGTGACCACGCTGACCTGAGCCGGGCCCGGCGGGCGGGTTCGGCCACGTCCTCGACCGACAACCCGTCGCGTCAATATTCGCGCGCGGCGCGAAGGGCTCTCGCCGTACGGTCTGGCGATGGACGATGAGGACGGCTACTTCGGAGCGCGTGTCGCGGCGACCTACGACGAGTCGGAGGGGGAGATGTTCGCGCCGGACGTCATCGATTCGACGGTCGGCTTTCTGGCGGGTCTGGCCGACGGTGGCCGGGCCCTTGAGCTGGGAATCGGGACAGGGCGCATCGCGTTGCCGCTGGCACGGCGCGGAGTCCGGGTCCATGGCATCGACCTGTCACGGGCGATGGTGGACCGGCTGCGGGCCAAGCCGGGCGGGGACGCGATCGATGTCACGATCGGTGATTTCGCGACGACGAGGGTGGACGGGACGTTCTCCGTCGCGTATCTGGTCTTCAACACGATCATGAATCTGACGACGCAGGCGGAACAGGTGGCCTGCTTCCGCAACGCCGCGGCCCATCTGGAGCCCGGAGGCCGCTTCGTCATCGAGGTCGCGGTCCCCGAACTGCGCAAGCTCCCCGCCGGGCAGAACGCCGTTCCCTTTCATGTGAGCCCGACGCGTTGGGCCTTCGACATCTACGACGTCGCCACCCAGTCGATGAGTTCGAACTACGTCAAGGTGGTCGACGGCCGCGGCGAGTACCGGTCGATTCCCTTCCGGTACGTGTGGCCGTCGGAACTCGACCTGATGGCCCAGCTCGCCGGGCTGCGGCTGTGCGAACGGTGGGACGGATGGACGCGGGAGGCGTTCACGAGCGAGAGCCACCGGCATGTCTCGGTCTGGGAGAAGGCCGAAGGCTGACCACGGGATCCGCAGGCGGCGGAGCACGCCCAAAGGGCGGCGCACTCCGACGCGGTGTCGGTGTACGCCGCCCTGGGGCGGGACCGGCTGCGGGGAGGCGGCCCCGCGCGGTCACCTCGGGTCGCGGTTGAACATCGCCTTGGACCAGCGGTAGCCGAGGGCGGCGAGGCCCAGGCACCAGACGATGGTGATCCATCCGTTGTGGCCGATCTCGGTGCCGAGGAGGAGGCCGCGCAGGGTCTCGATGGTCGGGGTGAAGGGCTGGTACTCGGCGATCGGCTGGAACCAGCCGGGCATCGCGTCGACCGGGACGAAGGCGCTGGAGATGAGCGGGAGGAAGATCAGCGGCAGGGCGTTGTTGCTGGCCGCCTCGGCGTTCGGGCTGATCATGCCCATGCCGACCGCGATCCAGGTGAGCGCCAGGGCGAAGAGCGCGAGCAGGCCGAACGCCGCGAGCCACTCAAGGACAGTGGCGTCCGTGGAGCGGAAGCCGATGGCCACGGCGACGGCACCGACGAGGACCACGCTGGCGATCGACTGCAGCACGCTGCCGATGACGTGTCCGATGAGGACGGAACCGCGGTGGATCGCCATCGTACGGAAGCGGGCGATGATGCCCTCGGTCATATCGTTCGATACGGACACCGCGGTGCCGACCACGGTGCCGCCGATGGTCATCAGCAGGATGCCCGGCACGACGTAGGCGATGTAGTCGGAGCGGTCGGCTCCGCCGCCGCCGATGCCCGCGCTCATCACGTCGCCGAAGACATAGACGAAGAGCAGCAGCAGGACGATCGGTGTGAGCAGCAGGTTCAGGGTGAGGGACGGGTAGCGCCGCGCGTGCAGGAGGTTGCGGCGCAGCATCGTGGACGAGTCGCGTACGGCGAGGGAGAGGGAACTCATCGGACCGTCACACCTTCCTTGTCGGAGCGGCCGGTGCCGCTGGTCAGGGCGAAGAACACGTCGTCGAGGTCGGGGGTGTGGACGGTGAGTTCGTCGGCTTCGATGCCGGC